>USHI01000027.1 GCA_900554405.1 uncultured Eubacteriales bacterium
GGGGGAGCCGTATATCGAACCGATGCGGCAGCGCTACTGGGCAAATTCCGGAATGCTCACCGGCGCGCTGAAATACCGCGTGGAATTTGTCGTTGCAGAGGGCAAGGTCTTCTGCATGGGCGATAACCGAAATAACAGCAAGGACAGCCGCAGCGCCGAATACGGCGAAATGAGCGCAAACCGGATACTCGGCAGGGTCGTGTTCCGCATTTCTCCGGACACGGGCGCCGTGGATTGATTTGCGCGGCAGAATGACGGAGCAGGCAATGGCGGATATAAATACGAATATTAACTGGTACCCCGGTCATATGGCAAAGGCAAAGCGGAATATCGTTTCGGCGCTTCCGAACATCGACATGGTTATCGAGCTTCGGGATGCGCGCGCCCCGATAAGCTCCGCCAACCCGGATTTCAAATCGCTTTTCGGCGGCAAGCCGACACTCACGCTGCTCACGAAAAGCGCGCTTGCCGATCCGGCGCTCACCGCCTGTTACGAACGGCAGCTTTCGGGCGGAAATATCGCCGCGATGGCGATCGACTGCAAGACCGGCTGGGGCATAAAAAAGATCAACGGCGCGATAAGAGAGCTCATGCGCGAAAAGCTGGCGCGGGATGCGCAGCGCGGTATAAAAAGGCCGATCCGCGCAATGGTCGCGGGGATCACGAATGTGGGCAAATCCACGTTTATAAATACGGTGTGCGGCGAACGCCGCGCCGCGGCGGAGGATCGCCCCGGCGTCACACGGCAGAACGCGAGGATAAGCGTGCCCGCGCTCGGGCTGGAGCTGACAGACACCCCCGGGCTGCTCTGGCACAAGTTCGAGGATAAGGCGGTGGGCATGAAGCTTGCCTGCCTCGGCTCGATAAACGATGATATCATAGATCAGACGGCGCTTTGCTACGATCTGATCGCGCTGATATCGCCGCGGTATTCGGGTAGCATATGCGAAAGATACGGCATAAGTATCGAAGAAGGCGACACCGCAGGCGAAATTTTCGAAAAGATCGCACGCAGGCGTGGGTTTTTGTGCCGCGGCGGCGTTGTGGATGACGAACGCACCGCAAGGGTGGTGCTGGATGAATTCCGCGCGGGCAAGCTCGGGCGGATAACGCTGGATACGGAGTGAAAACGCAATGGCTTTGAGTTGGGATCGCGAGCTTGCACTTTACGGCGGCGCGGAAACGGTTTGCGGCTGCGACGAAGCGGGCAGAGGCCCGCTGGCGGGGCCGGTAGTCGCCGCAGCGGTCGTTTTGGCGCCGGGTACGGAGATTTCCGGGCTGGACGATTCCAAAAAGCTTTCCGCACGGCGGCGCGAGGCGCTTTTTTGTGAAATAACCGAAAAGGCTGTCGCTTATTCGGTCGCGCTTGCTTCGGTTTACGAGATCGAAAAATACAATATCCTGAATTCGGCGCTGCTTGCGATGGACCGCGCGGCGCAAACGCTTTGCGTTTCGCCGAGCCTTGCTCTGGTGGACGGAAACACCGTGCGCGGGCTTTCGATCCCGGCAAGGGCGGTTGTCGGCGGGGATGGGATCTGCCCCTCCGTGGCGGCGGCTTCGGTGCTGGCAAAGGTCACGCGGGACAGGATAATGGAACACTTCGATAAGCTTTACCCCGGTTACGGCTTTTCGGCGCACAAGGGCTACGGTACAAAGGCGCATTATGCCGCGATAACGCAGCTCGGGCCGACACCGCTTCACAGGATGAGCTTCCTGAAAAAGCTTTATGAACGCTAAACAGAAGGGCGCGTTCGGGGAACGTGCCGCCGAAAAATACCTTGCGCGCCGCGGTTACAGGATAATTTCCAACAACTTTCTTGCCCGCGGGGGCGAAATCGATCTGATCGGCTACCGCGCGGGGGTGCTGGTTTATTTCGAGGTGAAAACGCGCTCCGGCAATACATACGGAACGCCCGCTTCCGCGATCGGAGCGGAAAAGATAGCGCATATCCGCACCGCCGCGGCAGAATTCCGCAGAATGTATGTGCAGGGCGGCAGGGTGCCGGTGGGTTACCCGTGCGGGCTCACGCTTTTGCGCGCGGTGCACAGGGAACGGATAGATGCCGTGGAGGTATACCTCGAAAACGGCAAAACAAGGATAAATCATATAAAAGATATGGAAAAACGGATATGAAGTATATTACCACAAGAACCGAAAATGCAGCCGGGGTCGAAAGCGCTGTCGCAATACGCAACGGGCTTGCGCCGGACGGCGGGCTTTATCTGCCGGAAAGCATACCGCAGCTTACCGGTGCGGAAATAAAGGAATTGCAGCAAAGCGATTATGCGGCGCTTGCGGCAAAGGTGATGTCGCTGTTTCTTACCGATTATACATACGGGGAGCTTCTTGCCGCGGCGGAGGCGGCGTATTCGGCGGAAAAGTTCGGCGGCGTGCCCGCACCGATATCAAAGGTGGGCGAGGATTATTTTTCGGAGCTGTGGCACGGCCCGACCTGCGCGTTCAAGGATATGGCGCTTCAGGTGATGCCGCGCCTGCTTTCGCTTGCACTGGATAAGACCGGCGCAAGAGAGGATGCGCATATACTTGTCGCCACAAGCGGGGATACCGGTGTCGCCGCGCTGGAAGGCTATAAAAATGTTCCGCGCACGAGGATCACCGTGTTTTATCCGGCAAACGGCGTTTCGGATACTCAAAAGCGCCAGATGTCCACGCAGGAGGGCGAAAACGCCGATGTTGTCGCCGTGCGCGGGGATTTCGATGCGGCTCAGACGGGCGTGAAGAGGATATTCGCCTCCGAAAGCGCGGCGAAACGCGCGGCAGAGGAGGGTTGCTTCCTTTCGAGCGCCAATTCCATCAACTGGGGGCGGCTTGTCCCGCAGATAGTTTATTATGTTCACGCCTGCGTGCGGCTTCGTGCCGAGGGTGAGCTTGCGGAGGGCGAAAAGCTGGATATCGCAGTGCCCACCGGGAACTTCGGCAACATTCTTGCGGCTTATATCGCAAAACGGATGGGAATGCCGATCGGGCGGCTGATCTGCGCCAGCAACGAAAACAACGTGCTTGCCGATTTTATAAATACCGGCGTTTATGACCGCCGCCGCGAACTGAAGCTTACAAGCTCGCCTTCCATGGATATACTCGTTTCCAGCAACGCGGAACGGCTGCTGTTTCTGCTGTTCGGCGCGGAACGGACAAGGGAGCTGATGGCGGCGCTTTCTTCGGAGGGCGTTTACCGGCTCACGCAGGAGGAGCTTGCCGCGGTGCGCGCCGATTTCGATGCCGGCTTTGCCACGGAGACGGAGGCCTTCGGTGCAATATCCGGGCTGTTCGGCAAATACGGGTATCTTTGCGATACGCACACCGCCGTTGCCGCGAGCGTTGCACAAAGATACCGCACGGGGAACAAAATGCTTGTCGTTTCCACGGCATCGCCGTATAAGTTTGCACCGGCGGTGCTTTCGGCACTGGGCGCGGAGGTGCCGTCGGACGGGTTCGAAGCGATCCGGGCGCTGGAAGAGCTCACAAAGGTCAAAGCGCCGGAAACGCTTGTGCGCCTGCGCGAAAAGGCGGTGCGGTTCAGCCGCGTTGTCGACCCCGCAGAAATGGAAGAAGCGGTGTTCGCAAAATAATAAAAAGCGCGGAAACGGCGTGAAAACCGTTCCCGCATTGAAAAAGCCGGGATAATGTCAGAACTGCTTTTGGCGGAAGGTGGCGCAGACGGTCTGCGCGCAGTTTGTTGCCGTGGAGGGTCCGACGGATATCTTTTCCGCGGTGCAGAAATGCACTCCGTCGTGGTAGGCACAGTTTGTCACGCTGCAATTTATGCCGTGGATGTGCTTCGGCGTGCTGTTGAAGGAAATATCGTTCATGGTGTTTTGTCCTTTCTTTTGTTTGTTGCTCTGTTATTATTCCCGCAAGGAACATTTTTATTTACAGTGAGTCGAAAATGGCAGTTTTTACGATCGCCGATCTTCATCTTTCGCATACGACAAATAAACCGATGGATGTTTTCGGCGCAAAATGGGAGGACCATGTCAACCGGTTGGAGGCAAACTGGCGCGAAACCGTGGGGGCAGGGGATACCGTCGTCATCCCCGGCGATATATCCTGGGGTATGCGGATAAACGATGCGGAGGAGGATCTGCGGTTTATCGAACGGCTTCCCGGCAAAAAGATAATCGGCAAGGGCAACCACGATTTCTGGTGGGCGACAATGAAAAAGCTTTATGAGTTCCGCGAGCGCGCGGGCGCATACAGCGTGGAATTCCTGTTCAACAACGCATATCGGGCAGAGGATTTTATTATCTGCGGCACACGCGGCTGGTTCCCGGAAAGCAATTACGGCGCGGATGACGAAAAAATTGTCAACCGCGAGGCGGAACGGCTGCGCACGTCGCTTTTGGCGGGCGAAGCGCTGAAAGCCGGCGATGCGGGTGCGGAAACGCTCGTGTTCCTGCATTACCCGCCGGCATACGGCGGCGTGAGGTGCGAAAGGATATGCGAGGTGCTGCATGAATACGGCGTGAAGCGGGTGTTTTACGGGCATATTCACGGCGCGCGCAGGGAAAAGCTGATCTATCAGATCGCGGGGGCGGAAACGCGGCTTATCGCGGCGGATTTTGTGGATTTTCGCCCGGTGCGGGTGGATAAACGTTAAATTCCACAAAAGATGATATTGACATCCCGCCCGATTTGTATTATACTTTGTAGTGGCAGAAATAATCGTTTTCGGAGGTAAATCCGCATGGCAGAAAAGGCAAAAACTGCAGGAAATAAAAAATGGGCGTATATCGCGATAGGCATTGTGCTGCTGATAGTCGCGCTGTTCGTTCTGGATACATTTGCGGGTGCTCTCGTTGTCGATTACTCGCTCACCGTCATGAACGATAATTACGGCTATGCGCCGGCGGGGCAGATAGTCACCGTGCTCAAATATTACAACACGTTTGAAGTGTTTTCCAATGTCGGCAGCAAGCCCTTTGACAAAGTATACAAAGAAGTGTCCGACAAGTTGGATTACGATACGCGCTATGCAAAAGCATATAAGGAAAAGTACGGCAAGGAAAAGGCACTTTACAATTCCCGCGCTTCCTTTGTAAAAACGGCGTATGTGCTTGCGAAGGTTGACGAAGCGCCGAGCTTCGGGCTCACGATGGAAAAGCTGTTCGAGGGCAAGAATACTCCTTCGATCACAACGGTCATCGGCGCTGTACTGACTATCGTCGCAAGCGCTTATTTCGGCGTGCGCTTTATCATAAAGGGCGCAAAGGCGGGCAAGCCCGCGGCAGCGGCGGAATAAAATCAATATCGGTATTTCGGCGGCACACTCCCAAAAAGGGGTGTGCCGCGGTTTTATTGCCCGAAGGGCAGGGGTATTCGCCTGTCGGCGAGTGATATTATGCTTCGCATAGTGATATTCGCTGCGCGAGTGGTATTCGCTTCGGGAGTGGTATTCGCTGCGCGAGTGATATTCGCTGCGCGAGTGGTATTCGCTGCGCGAGTTATAGGTAAAAGCACCTGCCGCGGGGAATAAAGGCGGATATAGGAGCACGGCAGCTTCGCGAGCAATAAAAAGTGTGGATTTTTGGCGGGGGATGTGGTAGAATAGAGAGGACGGGAAAAGATACCCGAGGGAGGTCAGCGTTTTATGAACCTGTTGCACATGAAATATGCGGTAACCATCGCGGATACCAACTCGATAAATAAGGCGGCGGAAAAGCTTTATGTGGGCCAGTCGGCGCTGAGCAGAGCGATAAAGGAGCTGGAGGCGGGCCTGGGCGTGACGCTTTTCGAGCGGAGCGCAAAGGGAATGACATTGACTGCGGACGGCGAGGTGTTTGTGCGCTATGCACGGACGGTGTTGAAGCAGGTCGATGAGATCGAGAATATGTTCAACGAAGGCGCCGCGGGCAAGAAGCGGTTTTCGGTGTGCGTGCCGCGGGCAAGCTATATCGCCGATGCTTTTGTGCGGTTTTCGAAGCTGATTGGGGAAAAGGGCGAATACGAGCTGTTTTATAAGGAAACGAACTCCATGCGCGCGGTGAAGAATATACTTGCGGAGGATTACAAGCTCGGGATCGTGCGCTATGCGGAAAACTACGATAAATATTATAAAGAGATGATGGAGGAAAAGGGGCTTTCCTATAAGCTGGTGACGGAGTTTTCGTATGTGCTGTGCATGAGCCGCGATTGCCCGCTTGCCGCCGCGGAGAATGTGACATATGACGACCTGCGGGAATATACGGAGATAGCGCATGCGGATCCGTATGTCCCCTCGCTTCCGTATGCGGAGGTGAAAAAGGAGGAATTGCCGGATAATTCGCGCAGTAGGATATTTGTTTTCGAACGGGCAAGCCAGTTCGAGCTTCTGGCGAAGAATCCCGAAACGTTTATGTGGGTCTCGCCCGTGCCGCAGGAGCTGTTGGACCGTTACGGGCTGATACAGCGCAGCTGCGAGCAGAACGGCAGGGTTTATAAGGATGTTATGATACACCGCAGGGATTATACGCTTTCCGAGCTGGACGAGCTGTTTGTTTCCGAGCTTGTAAAGGCAAAGCGGCGGGTTATCGCTGCGGAATGATCGGGCCGAAAAGGGTGAATTTATGAAAAGGATCATTGCTTCGGATATCCACGGCAGTGCGCTTTATTGCGGCAGGCTGATCGAGCATATAAGGGCGGAACGCGCCGACGGGCTGATACTGCTCGGGGATATACTTTACCACGGTCCGCGAAACGCGCTTCCGGACGGGTACGACCCGAAAGCGGTCGCGGATATGCTGAACGCGCTTGAATGTCGGGTGGTGTGTGTCCGCGGGAACTGCGACAGCGAGGTCGATCAGATGCTGCTGAAATTCCCGATAATGGCGACATATGCGCTGATGGATATCGGCGAAAGCGTTGTTTATATGACACACGGCCATGTGAACGGCAGGGAAGACCCGCCACGCCTGCGCAGGGGCGATGTGCTGCTCTGCGGGCATACGCATATCCCCGCGGATGAAATGCTTCCGTGCGGAATAAGGTATGTCAACCCCGGCTCTGTTGCGATCCCGAAGGGCGGCTCGGAACGCGGGTATATACTTCTCGAAAACGGAGAGTTTGTACATAAAGCACTGTGATGCGCCTGCTTCCCGCGCCGAAAACGGTTCGGGAAGCATTTTTTGTCTTTTAATCCGAACACGGCATATCGATAAATGCAACACTTATATGAAAAAGCGGCAATTCCCAAATTCGGGCGGGTATGATAGAATAATGTCGTAAAAGAAGCATCGCTTGCCGAAAAAGGAGGAGCCCGGACAATGAGAGAAAATGATATATCACGCGCGACATTGGGGCGTGTCCCGGAATATCTGCGCTTTTTGCGCGAGCTTCCGGCAGGCACGGAAACGATATCCGCACCGATAATCGCAAGGGAGCTCGGCTTGGGCGAGGTTCAGGTCAGGAAGGATCTCGGGGCGCTTTGCGGCGCCGGCAAACCGAAGATCGGCTACCCGGTGGGCGAATTAAAGGCTTCGCTGGAAGGCTTTCTGCGGCTCGGCGACGGGAGCACCGTTATCGTCGGCGCGGGCAAGCTGGGCAGGGCGCTGCTCGACTACGGCGGGTTTTCGGAATACGGGATCGATATGCTCGCCGCGTTTGATATAAATGTGGAAAAACCGGAATTTTCGCCGTGCGGGCGGAAGATACTTCCGCTGTCCGATCTGGGCGCGTTCTGCCGTGCACATAAGGTGCGCATCGGCGTGATCGCCGTGCCGGCACAGGCGGCGCAGGAGGTGTGCAACCTTTTGTATGATTCCGGCGTGAAAACCATGTGGTGCTTTGCGCCGAGAAAGCTTTATCAGCCCGCGGATGCGGTGATAAGGTACGAAAATATGGCGCTTTCGCTGGCACACCTCAAAATGCAGTCGCGCGAAGCAGGCGCGGATACGGAGGAAGCATGAATCCCGACCGTATTATAGCGCTGCGCTCGACATTGACCGTTTTCCGCGACTGCGACCGTTGTTTGAAGGTTTTCGGCGCGGAGCATACGCAAAGCAGCGTGCTGCGCGAGGCGTTCAACGCCGCAAGCGCGGCGGAGGCCGGAGTGTGTACTCCGCGGGTGCTGGGCGTGACGGAGCTCGACGGCATGCCGACAATAGTTTCGGAATTTGTAAAGGGCAAAACGCTTGCGGCGATCGCATCCGAGCAGGGCAGCGTGCACGGCTGCCTGGAACGCTTCGCACGGGAACACGCGCTTGTAAATTCCTTTGCCGCGCCGATGCTGCGCAGCGAAAAGGATGCCGCGGCGGAGGGGATCCTTCGCTCCGGGCTTCCGCAGGGGCAGATCGCCGTGCTGCTTGCGCAGAACGCCGCTTTTCCGGAGGGCGACAGGCTTCTCCACGGCACCCCGGAAATGAGTAATATTATTATCGATAACGGCGGCGGAGCGCACGTTGTCGGCTGGTCGCGGGCGGCAGCCGTGCGCGGGGGGTGAAGGGCTGCCCGGCTGCGGATGTCGCGCGTGGGTATATTCTTGCCCGCCGGATCTACGGCACCGCGGCGGCGGAGGAATATCTGGAGCTGCGCTGCCGCGCGGGCGATGTCGGCGCGGAGGATGCCGCAAGGCGTATCCCCGTTGCGGCTGCGGCGATGCTGCATTACGCCAACGAATACGAACGGAAAGCCCTGCGGGCTTTAATAAATACAGACTGAACCGACAGGCTTCGGTTGAAGGAGACAATTATGAAGATAACTGTTTGCATCGGATCATCCTGCCATATCAAGGGTTCGCGCCAGGTCGTGGAACGGCTTCAGGCGCTTATCCGCGAAAATTCGCTTGGGGATAAGGTCGATCTTTCCGGCACATTCTGCATGGGAAAATGCCAGCAGGGCGTGTGCGTTACGGCGGGGGGCGAATTTTTCTCCGTATCGCCCGAAAGTGTGGACACGTTTTTTGCGGAAAACGTGCTCGGAAGGGTGAACTGAAATGCTTGTAAGGATATGCGTAGGGTCATCCTGCCACCTGAAGGGCTCGGAAAAGATCGTGGAGCTGTTCCGCGCGGCGGTTCGGGAACGCGGCTTGGAGGACGATATCACGCTTGCGGGCAACTTCTGCGCCGGCAAATGCAACCGCGAAGGGGTCACCGTCACCGTGGAGGATGATATTTATACCGGGATCACGCCGCAGAATTTCGCGGAATTTTTCGAGGATAAGATCGCGGCAAGGCTCAAAAGGGAAGGGGCGGAGCATTAAATGGATTGCCTGACACTCAAAAAATCCAATTGCCGTAACTGCTATAAGTGCATACGCTACTGCCCCGTGAAGTCGATCCGCTTTTCCGGGAACCAGGCGTATATTATCGGCAACGAATGTATTCTTTGCGGGCACTGCTTTGTTGTCTGCCCGCAGGATGCAAAGCAGATAGTGGACGAAACCGAAAAGGTCCGCGTGCTTCTGCAATCGGGCGACCCTGTCGTGGTAAGCCTCGCGCCCTCGTTTATCGCAAATTACGAAAATGTCGGGATCGGCGCGATGCGCGCGGCATTGAAAAAGCTCGGTTTTTACGATGCGGAGGAAACGGCGCTCGGCGCGACAATGGTCAAAACCGAATACGAAAGAATGCTGCACGAGGATGAGAGGGATATAATCATATCCTCCTGCTGCCATTCGGTGAACCTGCTTATACAGAAATACTTCCCCAAGGAGCTGGAATACCTTGCGGATGTGGTTTCGCCGATGATGGCTCATTGCAGCGATATAAAGCGCCGGATCCCCAATGCAAAAACGGTGTTTGTGGGGCCGTGTGTCGCAAAAAAGGACGAAGCGGAATATTATTCCGGCGTTGTGGATGCCGTGCTCACGTTTGACGAGCTGACCGCCTGGTTCAAGGCGGAGGGCGTGGAGCCGGAGCAGATACCGGATTCGGACGAGCATTCCCTCGCAAGATTTTTCCCGGTGACGGGCGGTATACTCAAAACAATGGCGACAAACGAGCCGAAATTCACCTACATGGCGATCGACGGCGTGGAAAACTGCATGGCGGCGCTTAAGGATATCGAAACCGGAAAGCTCCACCGCTGCTTTATCGAAATGTCCGCCTGCGTGGGAAGCTGTGTCGGCGGGCCGGTAATGGAAAAATTCCACAGATCCCCGGTTCAGGATTATAAATCGGTTTCGGATTTTGCGGGCAGGGAGGATTTCGCGGTGGAACAGCCGGATCCGCTTGCGCTGCGCAAAACATTTACGGCTATCGGAAGGAAGCTCCCGACCCCGAGCGAGCAGGAAATACGCGATACCCTGCGCCAGATGGGCAAAATAAAGCCTTCCGACGAGCTGAACTGCGGCTCCTGCGGGTATCCGACCTGCCGCGACAAGGCGATCGCCGTCTGCCAGGGCAAGGCGGAAATTTCGATGTGCCTGCCTTATCTGAAGGACAAGGCGGAAAGCTTTTCGGATACTATCGTGCGCAATACGCCCAACGGGCTGATCGTTCTGAACGAAAAGCTGGAGGTGCAGCAGATCAACCGCGCCGCGCTGAAGCTGCTTAATATCCGCGACGAAAAGGATATATTGGGCGACCAGGTCGTGAGGATACTCGAGCCGGACGATTTCGCCGCAGTTCTTGCAAACGGAAGGAGCATCCACGGCAAGCGTGTATACCTTGCGGAATATGAAAAATACGCGGAGGAAACGATCGTTTACGACCGTGAATACCGCCTGCTCGTGTGCATACTGCGCGATGTGACGGAAGAAGCCGTCCAGCGTGAAAAGAAGGAAAGCATCAGCCGGCAGACTGTCGAAATAGCCGACAGGGTCGTCGATAATCAGATGCGCATCGTACAGGAGATCGCATCTCTGCTCGGCGAAACGGCTGCCGAAACAAAGATCGCGCTTTCCAAATTGAAGGAGTCGATCGGCGATGAATAATCTTTGCACCGATATCGGCTGGAAAAGCATCAATCACGAGGGCGAACAGCTCTGCGGCGACCATGTGGATATCGTGGAGCAGAGCGAAAGCTCCACCGTTATCGTGCTTGCCGACGGGCTGGGAAGCGGCGTCAAAGCGAGCATACTTTCCACACTTACTTCCAAGATAATATCCACAATGATGGCGTCCGGGCTGCCGCTCGAGGAATGCGTTTCCACCATCGCGGCGACATTGCCGATATGCTCCGTGCGCGGAGTCGCCTATTCCACCTTCACAATTATCCACATTATCGATAATTCCGTTGCGGAGCTTATCCAGTACGATAACCCCCACATAATACTCCTGCGCGATTGCGACAATTACGAATACCCGCGTTCGGAGCTGAATATCAACGGAAAAACGATATATAAATCGGTTATCAGCCTGCGCGAGGGCGATATATTCATCGCCATGAGCGACGGCTGCCCCCACGCGGGGATCGGGATCGCCTATAACTTCGGTTGGAAGCGCGAGGATATCGCCGATTACATGAAAACCTTCGCCCATGTCGGCTATACGGCGAAAACGCTTGCGACAATGCTTGTCGACGAGTGCGACCGCCAGTACGGCTTCCACCCCGGCGACGATGCCACCGCCTGCGTTGTGCGCATCCGCCGCCGCGAACCGGTGAACATACTGTTCGGCCCGCCGCGCAACCGCGATGACTGCAACAGGATGATGTCGCTGTTCTTTTCCAAGGAGGGCAAGCATATCGTGTGCGGAGGAACGACCTCCACCATCGCCGCGAAATACCTGGGCAAGCCGCTCGTGCCGAGCCTGGATTTCGAAAGCGGCGATATCCCGCCCACGGCGGAGATCGAGGGCGTGGATCTTGTCACGGAGGGCGTGATAACCGTCAACAAGGTGCTCGAATACGCCAAGGATGCTTTGGACTCCAACGAAAAATATGCGTATTGGAGCGTTCATCGCGACGGCGCTTCGCTCATGAGCAGATTGCTTTTCGAGGAGGCGACGGATATCAATTTCTTTGTCGGGCGTGCGGTCAACCCCGCGCACCAGAACCCGGAGCTTCCGATCAACTTCAATATTAAAATGAACCTTGTGGAGGAGCTTTCCGCCTGCCTGAAAAAGATGGGCAAGCGCATCAAGGTAAGCTATTTTTAAGGGAAAAAGCCATGAGAAAATTCGATACAAAAGTTCAGCATCTGAAATACAAGGTATTGCGTGAAACGGCACGGCTCGCCTGGGATGACCGGCTCACGGAAAACCTGCTCGATATCCCCAAAATGATCGTGCCGGGCAACAAGCCGACAATGCGCTGCTGTGTTTATAAGGAACGCGCGATACTCGGCGAGCGCGTCAAGCTTGCGATGGGCGGCGATAAACAGAACCCGAATGTTATCGAGGTTATCGAAATTGCCTGCGACGAATGCCCCATGGGCGGGTACGAGGTCACGAACGCCTGCCGCGGCTGCCTTGCGCACCGCTGCAAGGATAACTGCCCCAAGGACGCCATAAGCATAATTGACCACAAGGCCGTTATAGATAAAGAAAAGTGCATAGAATGCGGCAAGTGCATGGCTGTTTGCCCTTATTCGGCAATAGTTAAGCACACGCGCCCCTGCGTAAACGCCTGCAAGCCGCAGGCCATACACATTGACCAAAACACCGAGAAGGCCGTTATAGACAAGGAAAAGTGCATTTCCTGCGGCGCGTGCGTGTATCAATGCCCCTTCGGCGCAATAACCGATAAGTCCGACATAACAAAGGTAATATCCCTTATCCGCGATTCCAATTTGAACAGGGATTATCATGTTTATGCCGTGGTGGCCCCCAGCATGGCCAGC
>USHI01000028.1 GCA_900554405.1 uncultured Eubacteriales bacterium
GTATTCACGCTCCAGCTCGTAAAGTGTCCCGTCGCTTTTGATCCCGCCGAAATCGCGTGTGTACATTGCTTCACCTCCCGATATTCTTTATCAGTGCGGTCACGGTAAGTATTTTCGCAAGCGAATCCATTCGCCCGCGCTTTTCCTCCGCGACAAGCGGGCGCAGCGCGTTGATCAGCGCAAGCCGTTCATCACGCAGCGGCGGCAGCACCGGCGCGCGGCTTTGTGCCGCGGCGGATGCCGGGCTTTCGTCCGGGGATTCGGTGCTTTGCGGCGAAGTGCCCAGCCCGGAGGCGATATCGGATATTCGCTTCAATGCCTCCGGATCCGAAAGCACCCTTGAAAGCTTTTCGGAAAAGCCGTCATCCAATGTCAACACCCCGTTCTCGCAGGACACGCAGTATTTCCTCTGCCTTTTCCTCGCCCGCGCCGGAAATCAATTTTTCGGCGTCCTCGGGTGTCATGCTTGCCAGCCGCCGTTTGATAAGCGCGGTATCCGAAAGCAGTGCCTGCGCTTTGCGCGTGTCGGCGCCGGCTGCGGAAGCGATGCTCATGGCAAGGCTTTTGAAGCTTTCGTCATCGAGCGAAGCAAGGCGGTCGATGGATCTTCTGTCGATCTTCATGGTAAAACCTCCGAATGTAAATATTATCTGATTTCTGAAAGGCGGTAATGATAAAAAATGAAATTCTGTAAGCCGGACAGGGATCCCGCAAAGGTAAGGCTGCTTGCCGCGGTTTCCGTCGCCGTTCCGCTTGTAGCTTTTCTTATTGCGACTTTAATGGAAAGCTATGCCTCTTTCATGAATATGCTCGGGCTGGTTTCGCTTATGACGGGGATATTGCTCAACGTGCGCTTTACGCTCACGGAATACGAATACGGCGCTTCGCCGGAATGCTTTTCCGTCGTGAAGATACTCGGCTCGCGCCGCACGGAGGTCTGCAATATCGACCTTTCCACCGCGATCGGGCTTTATAAGGAAAGCGATTATGAGCACCTTCCCGCCTCCGAAAAGGGCAGGATAAAGTATTCACTCACGCAGAATATCTGCGCGCGGGACGTTTATGTGTTCCTCTGCGAGTTCAACGGGCAGCGCACCATGATCCGCTTCGAGCCGAACGGGGCGTTCGTCGCGATACTGCGCGATTATATAGAGGCGGCTTTATCCGCCGAAGGGGAGGATTCCCCGCTCTGAAAGTATATTCCCCGCGCGGGCATTCCGTGCGGGTGAAATAGATAAAAAAGGATAAAAAGGAAAACCGAGGAAAGTCTGAATGCAGGATGTTACCGTTATCGGCGGGGGCGTTATCGGCGCCGCCGTCGCGATGTATCTTTCCAAATACGAATTGAAGTGCTGTTTGCTGGAAAAGGAAAACGATGTTGCGATGGGTACAACAAAGGCGAACAGCGGGATAATCCATGCCGGCTACGACCCGGAACCCGGCACGCTCATGGCGGAGCTGAATGTCCGTGGGAGCGAGCTTGCGCACGAATTCTGCGGGCGGACGGGCGTTCCCTACCGCAGGTGCGGCTCGATGGTGCTCGCTTTCGGTCCCGAGGATAACGAGCACCTTCACCGGCTTTATGACCGCGGAATAGCAAACGGTGTCCGCGGGATGGAGCTTATCCCCGCACAGGAGCTGCTGAAAAGGGAACCGAACCTTTCGGAATCGGTCACCGGCGCGCTTTATGCGCCGGACGGCGCCGTTGTGAACCCGTGGAGAATGTGCCTTGCCATGTGCGAAACGGCGGCAAGAAACCATCGAGCTTGCGGCCCGCCTGCGGGGGGCCCGCCATAGAAAAGACCACGTCGGGCTTTGTGATAACCGCCGGAGGCGAGCGGATCGAGACAAAATATGTCGTCAACTGCGCCGGGCTTTATTCCGACAGGATCGCCGCAATGGTCGGGGAACGCGATTTTACCATACACCCCTCCAAGGGTCAGTATTATCTGCTGGACAAAAGCCAGAGCGGGCTTGTGAATTCCGTCATATTCCAGTGCCCCACCGAAAAGGGCAAGGGCATACTTGTTTCCCCCACCGCGGACGGGAACATAATCGTCGGCCCCGATGCCGAAAGCGACAACCTGCGCGACGATGTTTCCACCACGCGCGAAGGGCTTGAATATGTGCGCGAAGCGGCGGAAAAGAGCTGCAAAAAGATAAATTACCGCGAAAATATCCGTTCGTTCGCGGGGCTGCGCGCAAATTCGGACAAGAGCGATTTTATTATCGGCGAATCGCCGGTATGCAGGAGGTTCGTAAATGTCGCGGGGATCAAATCGCCGGGGCTTTCCTCCGCGCTCGCCATCGGCGAATATGTCTCCGATCTGCTCAAGGATTGCGGTCTGATAGCCGAAAAAAAGGCGGAATGGAGCCTTGTCGAAAAACGTGTCCGCTTCTGCGAGCTCACTCCGGAGGAAAAGGCGCGTGTCTGCCGCGAAAACCCGGCATACGGCAATATAATCTGCCGCTGCAACACGATAAGCGAGGGCGAAATACTCGATGCTCTTGAAAAAAGCATTATAAAGCCGCACACGCTGGACGGTATCAAGCGCCGCGCCGGCACCGGCATGGGGCGCTGTCAGGGCGGCTTCTGCGGCCCGAGAGTGCACGAGCTGCTGTGCAGATATTACGGCGTTCCCGCAGAAAGCATACTGCTCGATCGGGACGGCTCCTACATTGTTGTCGGAAAGGTCGGTGAACGGCGATGAAGCACTGCGACATAGCAATCATCGGCGCGGGGCCCGCGGGGCTTGCCGCCGCCGTTGCCGCGCACGAGGCGGGCGTTAAGGATATACTTGTTATCGAACGCGATTCCGAACCGGGCGGCATACTGAATCAATGTATACATAACGGCTTCGGGCTTCACCGCTTCGGCGTGGAGCTGACCGGCCCCGAATATGCCGGAAGATACGAGGATATGCTCATCGGCACGGGCGTGAAAATACAGCTCGGCACGATGGTCATAGGAATCGAAAACCGCGTTATTTACTGCGTTTCCAAAGAAAACGGGTACGAGGAGATAAGCGCCGGCGCAATAGTGCTCGCAATGGGCTGCCGCGAACGCAACCGCGGCCCGATATTCGTCCCCGGTGACCGCGGCAGCGGAGTTTTTTCCGCCGGGAGCGCGCAGCGCTATCTGAATATCGAAGGCTACCTTGTCGGCAGGCGCGTTGTAATACTCGGCAGCGGCGATATAGGGCTGATCATGGCGCGCCGTATGACGCTCGAGGGCGCAAAGGTGCTTGCCGTTTCGGAAATAATGCCCTTTTCCAACGGGCTTTCCCGCAATATCGCACAATGCCTGGATGATTTCGGGATCCCGCTTTACCTTTCGCACACCGTCACGGATATTATCGGCAAGGGGCGCGTGGAGGCGGTAGTCATATCGCAGGTGGACGAGAACATGAAGCCCATTCCCGGCACGGAAAAGCGCTTCGAATGCGACACGCTCCTGCTCTCTGTCGGGCTTGTTCCGGAAAACGAGCTTTCCCGCGCGGCGGGCATAAAGATCGACCCGCGCACGAACGGCCCCGTTGTCGGCGAGGATATGCAGACAAGCGCAGAGGGCGTTTTCGCCTGCGGCAACGTTTTGCACGTTCACGATCTTGTTGATTACGTTTCGGCGGAAAGCGCGCGCGCAGGCGCGGCGGCTGCGGAATATGTGCTCCGCGGCGGCAATGCCGGCGGCGAGTGCCTCCCCGTGACGGCATCCGGGAGCGTGGGCTACACCGTCCCGCAGAGCGTCTGCCCGCAAAACGTCGGCAAGGCGCTGGATATATTCTTCCGCGTGCGCAAAAAGATACGCCGCGGCGAAATAACCGTCACCTCCGGCGGCACGGTAATCGCTTCGTTCAAGCGCGAATTCCTTGCCCCGGCGGAAATGCAGAAGATCACGGTGCCGAAGGCGCTGCTCGAAAAGGCTTCGGGCGGGCTGAACGTATCGGTGACCGAAACCGAAAGCGAGGCGGAATAAATGAAAGAGCTGATCTGTATAATCTGCCCGCGCGGCTGCCATCTGAGCGTGGATGAGGAAACGCTTGCCGTTTCGGGCAATACCTGCCCGCGCGGCGCCGAATACGGCAGAAGCGAGGTGAGCAACCCCGTCCGCACCGTTACGGGCTCCGTGAAGGCGTGCGGCGGGCTCCACCCGATGCTCCCCGTCCGCACGGACAAACCCGTTTCCAAGGCAAAAATGTTTGAAATAATGGAAACGCTCCATTCCTTTACCGCAAATTGCCCCGTGCACAGGGGCGATGTGCTTATCGCCGATGTCTGCGGCACCGGCGCGAATATCATTTCCTGCAAGGATATGTAAAAAAGGGGCTTGCCCCGGAATAAAAATAAATAACGAAAGGCAGTAATACAAATATGTTTCGTATCGGCACAGTGAATATCGACACCTCCCACGCACCCGCTTTTGCGGAGATACTCCTGAAGGGCAGCGAGGGTCGCTACACCGCAATATACAACGACGGCTTCCGCACGGATGAGGAAGTAAACGAATTTATCGAAAAATACGGGCTGGAGGCGCGTTATACCGACCTTGCCGAAATGGCAAAGCATATTGATATCGCGTTTATCCAGAGCTGCAACTGGGATCGCCATATCGAGCTTTCCCTGCCGTTTATCGAAGCGGGCGTTCCCGTGTTTATAGACAAACCCATTGTCGGCTGCATGAAGGATGTCAACGAGGTCGAACGACTCGCGGCGGAGGGCAAGGTCATTCTCGGCACCAGTGCGATGAGATATACCTACGAGCATGAATCCTTCTTTGCCGTGCCTGCGGAGGAACGCGGCGACATACTTCATATTTCCGTGATGGTGGGCGTGGATGAATTCAACTACGCGATACACGCCGTGGAATCCGTCATGGGCTTTCTGGGCGATGTCAAGCCGGTAAGCACGCGCTACATCGGCACGAACAAGGTCGGCGAAACGGAATGCGATAATTATTACGTTCTGTTCGAAAACGGCGTTTCCGCCGATTACCATATCTGCAAGAAGGGCTGGCAGCCCTCCACCGCCCTTGTCATGACGACAAAGACAAGCTATGCTTACAAGATAGACAGCAACAAGGTTTACGAAGCGATGCTCAAACAGGTCTGCGCTTACATGGCAGGCAGGGAAAACAAGCTTGCCACCGTTCCGATGATGCTGGATTCCGTAAAGCTCATGCTCGCGGGGATCAAATCCCGCGCGAACGGCGGTGCGGCGGAGCTTATCGGCGAGCTTACCGAAAGCGATCCCGCGTTCGACGGATACGCCTTCGAGGAATTTTACGCCGCATCGCAGAAGAAGGCAAAATGATCAAAAACAACTGCCCGCACGCGGGCAAATGCGGCGGCTGCCAGCTTCCGAACCTCGAATACGGCGAGCAGCTTGCATTCAAGCAGGCGGCGGTGATAAAGCAGATCGGCAGGTTTTGCCGTGTCCGCCCGATCATCGGTATGGAAAACCCGTACAATTACCGCGGAAAGGTGCAGGCGGCGTTCGGGTTCGACCGCGCACGCCGCGTGGTATCCGGTATTTATCAGGCATCCACGCACAGGATACTCCCCACAGACAAATGCCTTTTGGAGGATAAAACCGCCGACGAAATAATCGTTTCCGTGCGGAAAATGCTCCCGGATTTCGGGCTGACGGCATACGATGAACGCACCGGGCGCGGGTTTCTGCGCCATGTGCTGGTGCGGCGCGGCTTTGCCACGGGCGAAATAATGGTCGTGCTTGTGGCGGCAACGCCGGTGTTCACCGCGCAAAAGCCGTTCGCGCAGGCGCTTGCCGCCGCATATCCGGATATAAAAACCATCGTGCTCAACGTGAACGACCGCAGGACTTCGCTCGTTCTGGGCGAAAAGGAAAAGGTCATTTACGGCAGAGGGTATATCGAGGATATCATCTGCGGAAAGCGGTTCCGTATATCGCCGCGCTCCTTCTGCCAGGTGAACCCCGTCCAGACGGAGCTCCTCTACCGCGAGGCGATCGCCGCTGCGGAGCTTTCGGGGCGCGAAACGGTAATAGATGCCTATTGCGGCACAGGAACGATCGGGATAATTGCCTCCGATAAAGCCGCTCATGTTATCGGGGCGGAGCTGAACGCCGCCGCCGTGCGCGATGCGGCGGAAAACGCAAGGCTCAACAAAGCGGGCAACTGCCGATTTGTGTGCGCCGATGCGGGCGAATTCATGCAGCGCTACGCCGCGGAGGGCGGGCGGATAGATGTCGCTTTTCTCGATCCGCCGCGCGCCGGAAGCAGCGTGAAATTCCTGCACGCGCTCGCTGCCGCAGCGCCGGAAAGAGTGGTTTATGTTTCCTGCGATCCCGAAACGCTTTCGAGAGATTTAGGCGTGCTTAAAGCATCGGGCTACCGCGCGCTTTATGCACAGCCGGTGGATATGTTCCCGCATACCCGCCATATCGAATGCGTTGTTGCGCTTGCACGGCGTGGCGAACGCACTGCCGCATCAAAAGGAGAAATGTCAGAATGAAAAGGATAATATCCGCGCTCACCGCGCTTTTCTGCCTTGCTGCGCTGCTTTGCGGCTGCAGCGGCGACGGCACGGAAAGCAGCACGGCTGCCGAAAGCACATCTATACCCGTGCCGGAGCCCGAAAGCTCCGCACCGGAAAGCATTGAACCGAAGCCCGAAAGCTCCGAGCCCGAACCGGCTGTGCTTGTGGGCGAGATCATTCCCGCCGTGGCGGAAACGACCGTCTCGCACGGGTCGGAAACCGCATTCACCGCACAGGTTCTGCCGGAAAACGCGGCGGATAAAACACTTTTGTGGGAAAGCGACGACGAATCCGTCGCTACCGTGGACAAAAGCGGTGTCGTGACGGCGGTCTCGCAGGGGAAATGCAGAATAACCGTCCGTTCTGCGGACGGGGGCGCGGTTTCGGATATCGCGCTTACCGTCGGTGCGCCCGGGCTTACCTACATACAGGGCATACTTGTCGTGAACAAGACATATTCACTCCCCGCCGATTATGATCCGGGTGTCGATCCGGAGGCAAAAGCGGCGCTGGATAAAATGTTCGACGATGCCGCAAAGGAGGGGATCAAGCTTTGGGTCGCCTCCGGTTACAGATCCTACTCGCACCAGAATTCGCTTTACAACAATTATGTCGCGCGCGACGGTGTCGCCGCGGCGGACAGATATTCCGCGCGCCCCGGGCATTCCGAGCACCAAACGGGGCTTGCCTTTGATGTGAACCGGCTGGACATTTCCTTCGGTGAATCGCGCGAGGGGAAGTGGATATCCGAAAACGGCTGGAAATACGGATTTATCCTTCGGTACATGAAGGAAACCGAGGAGCTCACGGGATATATGTACGAGCCGTGGCATTACAGATATGTCGGAGTCGAAAGCGCCAAAAAAATATTTGACAGCGGCTTAACGCTTGAGGAATATTTTGGCATAACCTCCTCCTACAGTGGCTGATTGTATTTTATAATTAAAAAATAATTAAAAAAACTCTTGAAATTTCAACAGATATGTGTTAGAATAGTAATGTTCCGTTTTGGGGCATTAGCTCAGCTGGGAGAGCGCTACACTGGCAGTGTAGAGGTCAGCGGTTCGATCCCGCTATGCTCCACCAAAGGTCTGCAAATCTCATTAAGGATTTGCAGACCTTTATTTTTTGCCGTTTGCTTTATTAACTAATAAAATACTTGCAATATAAAATCAGCCGTTGTATAATAAAATGTAATTACCTTGTAAGTGATTGCAAATATATTAAAAAACGGGGTATATGAATTATGGTTAAGGCTGTTGTAGGTGCAAACTGGGGCGACGAGGGCAAGGGTAAAATTACCGATATGTTAGCCGGAAACGCCGATTTTGTCGTTCGTTTTCAGGGCGGTGCCAACGCGGGTCACACTATAAAAAATAAGTACGGCAAGTTTGCGCTGCACACTCTGCCGTCGGGTGTTTTTAACGAGGGTGTTACAAACTGCATAGGCAACGGTGTTGCGCTTGATATTGACAAGCTGTTAGAGGAATATAACAGCATAGTTGAAAAGGGCGTTCCCGCACCTAAGCTTGTAATTTCCGAGCGCTGCCAGATGGTTATGCCGTATCACGTGCTTTTTGATGTTTACGAGGAGGAGCGCCTCGGCAAGGCAAGCTTCGGCTCCACAAAATCGGGCATCGCGCCGTTTTATTCGGATAAATACGCAAAAATAGGCTTTCAGGTGTGCGAACTTTTCGATGAAAAGGCGCTGAGAGAAAAGCTGGAGCGCGTGCTTGAGGTTAAAAACGTTTTAATTGAAAACCTCTACCATAAGGAAAAGCTTTCGGCGGACGATATTTTCAATAAAATGATGGAATGGAAAAAAGGCATTGCGCCTCTTGTAGGCGATGTTCGCAAAATGCTTTACGAGGCTGATAAAGCGGGTAAAACAATATTGCTTGAAGGGCAGCTCGGCACTATGAAGGATACCGACCACGGCATTTACCCCATGGTTACGTCTTCAAACACCTTGGCAGGCTACGGCGCAGTGGGCGCGGGTCTTCCACCCTACGCAATTAAAGAAATTTACACCGTTATAAAGGCTTATTCATCGGCAGTGGGCGCGGGCGCGTTTGTCAGCGAGATATTCGGGGACGAGGCGCAGCAGCTGCGCGACCACGGCGGCGACGGCGGCGAATACGGTGCTACCACGGGCAGGCCGCGCAGAATGGGCTGGTTTGACTGTGTAGCCACCAAATACGGCTGCGAGGTCCAGGGCACGACCCATGCAGTGCTTACGGTTGTTGACGCGCTTTCTTACCTTGATGAAATTAAGGTCTGCACCGGCTATGAAATTGACGGCAAGGTAACAAAGGACTTCCCTGTTACGGGTCTTCTTGAAAAGGCAAAGCCCGTGCTTACCACCCTGCCCGGCTGGAAATGCGATATAACCGGAATTACCGAATATAACAAGCTGCCCGAAAACTGCCGCAAATATATTGAATTTATAGAGCAGGAAATTGGTTTTAAAATACATATGGTAAGCAACGGACCTGCGCGCGAAAACATTATTATTAAGGAATAATCAGGGAGAATACCATGAATTTTACCCCAATTGACAATAACGGAACGGTAGACGGCTTTTGCCTTATAAAAAGTCTTGATAAAAAGACCTCATCAAAAGGCGATACATACCTTGATATGACCCTATCGGACGCGGGCGGCGAAATAAACGCAAAGCTTTGGCGGTATAACCCCGCAGCCCACGGCGAATATGAAATAAACGAGCTTGTGAAAATTCGCGGCGTAATTTCGCAGTACAACGGTAACGACCAGTTGAAAATTGACCGCATACGCAAAATAACCCCCGAGGATAACGTTAAAATAGACGATTTTGTGAAATCCTCGGATTATTCGGGCGAGCAGATGTATGACGAACTGTACAGAATAGCCGACAGCTTTGAAGATAAAGAGCTTAAAGCGGTAGTTACCGCTATTTTAGCCGACAATCGCTTAGCGCTGCTTTACTGGCCTGCGGCGTTTAAGCTGCACCACGCCCTGCGCGGCGGGTTGCTTATGCATTCGTTATCAATAGTAAGGCTGGCAGAGGGCGTTTGCAAGGTCTACCCGTTTGTGGACAGGGAACTTTTGCTTGCGGGCGCAATTTTGCACGATATTGCGAAGCTTTCGGAATTTACTGTTGCCGATACGGGAATTGCCACCGTCTACTCAAACGAGGGCAACCTGCTCGGTCACTTGGCAATGGGCGCTATGGTAATTGATAAATATGCGGAAAAGCTCGGTATAAGCCGCAAAACAGCAATGCTGCTTGAGCATATGGTGCTTTCTCACCACGGCGAGCCCGAGTTCGGCGCGGCGGTAAGACCTATGTTTATTGAGGCGGAGCTTTTAAGCGAGCTTGACCTTATGGATTCGCGTGTTTTTGAAATGCGCGAGGCGGTTGCCGCAACCAAGCCCGAGGATTTTTCATCGCGGCTTTGGGCGCTTGATAACCGCAAGCTTTTCAATCACTCCCGCACGGAGCTTGAAAACGGTGTTAAGCTGTTCTGATAAAAGAACATAAAAAAGCACATAATATATTAAAAACGAAAGGAAGAATAAAAAATGAAAATCACAAAGGATATGCTTATAGGCGAGGTACTTGATATTGACAGCAGCGCAGCTGAATATTTCTTTGAAATAGGCATGCATTGCCTGGGCTGCCCCGCTTCCCGCGGCGAAAGCATTGAGCAGGCGTGCGAGGTTCACGGAACCGACTGCGACGCTTTGCTTGAAAAGCTTAACCGTCACTTTGAAAATAAATAATGGCGCTGAGTTTACGGCTCGCGCTTATCTCCGCCCTCGTGCCGCCCGGTGCGAGGGTGTGCGATATAGGGACAGATCACGGCTATTTACCCATTGAGCTTATAAAGCGCGGGGATATTAAAAGCGTTATTGCGACAGATATACGCGAAAAACCGCTTGCCAATGCCGAGAAAAACATTAAGGCGGCGGGCGTAGGCGGTATAACACTGCGCCTGTGCGACGGGCTTGAGGGTATAGCGCAGGCTGAAGTTGATACTATAATAACAGCGGGTATGGGTGGCGGGGGTATAGCCTCAATACTGGCGCGTTCGCCCCTCCCCACCGCCGCGCCCGCGCCGCTGCTTATTATGCAGCCCACCACCTCGCCCGAATTTTTAAGGCGTTTTTTATGCGAAAACGGCTTTGAAATTATAAGCGATACCGCGCTCTGCGAAAACGCAAAGCTATATTCTGTAATTACGGCGCGGTATACGGGCAAAAAATACAGCTGCGGTGAAGAATTTTACTACTGCGGAAAGGTAGACACGCAAACAGAAGACGGCGCAAAATACATAGAAAAGCAATATTTGCGGCTTAAAAAATGCGCCGACGCGCTTGAAAACATTCCCGAAAAGCGGGAAGAATATAAGCGCCTTGCAGAAATTTCCGCCGCGCTTAAAAAGAAACTTACGGAGAACCGAAATGGCATTTGACGGAGCATTTTTACACAAAACGGTAGCGGAATTACAAGCTGCCGAAAATACGTTTGTAGATAAAATATACCAGCCCTCAAAGGACGAGCTGGTCTTTTTGCTGCGCAAAAGCGGATTTTGCAAAAAACTCCTTATAAACGTGCGCCCGGGGGCTGCGCGTATTCAGTTCACCGAAACCAAATATGAAAACCCCGCCGTGCCGCCTATGTTTTGTATGCTTATACGTAAATATCTCTCTTCGGCGCGGCTTTTAAGGGTCACCCAGCCCGGCTTTGAAAGAATAGCCGAGCTTACTTTTTCCTACACAAACGAAATGGGCGATATTGCCGAAATTCGCCTTGCGGCGGAGTTTATAGGCAACAAGACAAATATTGTGCTGATAAACGAAAACGGCAAAATAATTGACGCGCTGCGCCACTCAGATCCCGAAGCGGGCGGCAGAATGATACTGCCGGGCGCTGCCTACACCTACCCCGAGCGGAGGCACAAGCTCGATCCGCTGACCACCGATACAAAAGCAATTATCGAAGCCGCCGAAAAATCGGGCGGTGAGCTTTCCTCCGCGCTGCTCAACACGGTTGACGGCTTTTCGCCGCTGTTATGCCGCGAGGTTGCCTTTAAAGCCGAGCTTTCGGGCAGTCTTACCGCCGCGCTCGGCGGAATAATATCCGATTTAAAAAACAGCGGCACTCCCCTGCTGCTTATAAAAAGCGACGGCACACCGCAGGATTTCTGCTTTACCGATATTTCGCAATACGGCAATTTGTTTGAGAAAAAGGTATTCGAAAGCTACTCGCAGCTGCTTGAAGAATTTTATTCAGCGCGCGATACCGCTGACCGAATGAAGCACGCCGCGGGAGATATTGTAAAGCTTGTAAACAACCTGAAAGCGCGCACCGAAAAAAAACTTGCTTTGCGTATGCAGGAGCTTAAAAGCTGCGAAAACCGCGAGCAGCTGCGAATTTACGGCGAGCTTTTAAAGGCTAATCTTTACAAAGCCGTGGCGGGAGCAAATTTTATTGAGGTTGAGAATTACTACGACGATATGAAGCAGATTCGTATTCCGCTTGACCCCGCGCTCTCCCCGCAGAAAAACGCCGCGAAATATTTTAAGGACTATAAAAAAAGCCACACCGCCGAGCAGACCTTAACAGAGCTTACGCGGCGCGACGAACAGGAACTTATTTACTTTGACTCGGTGCTTGAAAGCATATCCCGCAGCAGCACCAAGGCAGAAATTTCCGAAATTCGCGAAGAGCTGACCGCGGGCGGGTATTTAAAAGCACCCGCGACTAAGCCGAAAAAAACGCAGGTGCCAGTGCTGCGGGAATATAAATCTGCCGAGGGGTACAGAATAATCGTAGGCAAAAACAACCGCCAGAACGACTATATTACCACCACACTTGCCGCCAAAAACGATTTGTGGTTTCATACCAAGAATATTCCCGGCTCGCATGTGGTTGTAATGTGCGGCGGCAAAGAGGTATCGGACGAAACGCTTATTTACGCCGCAACGCTTGCCGCCGAAAACTCGGGCGCTGCCGCGGGCGCGCAGGTGCCTGTTGATTACACGCCCGTAAAATTTGTTAAAAAGCCGAACGGCGCAAAGCCCGGAATGGTTATTTACACTACAAACAAAACGCTTTACGTAACGCCGAACAAT
>USHI01000029.1 GCA_900554405.1 uncultured Eubacteriales bacterium
GAACCTTGCCGCCGAATCGGACGGTAACGGATTTATCCTGCCGCGGAACAAGCCAGAATTCCCCTTCCGGCAGCCAGATATCCGGAAGCTCGAGCTGTTCGCCGTCGACAATTCGCTGCTTGAACAGACCGTATTCATAAAGTATGCAGTAGCCGCGCGCGGGGTAATCCCCGGAGGAAAGCGAATCCATAAAGCAGGAGGCAAGCCTCCCCAGACCGCCGTTGCCGAGCCCCGGGTCGGGCTCGCGTTCATATATATCCTCCAGCGAAAAGCCCATGGAGCCGAGCACCTTGCGGTATTTTTCCTCGATTCCGAGGTTGCACAGATTCATTTTCAGGCTGCGCCCGATAAGAAATTCCATGCACATATAACATACCTGCTTTGCACCCGTCGCTTTGACCTTTTCGGAAAACTCCTTGTGGCGCACGGCAAGTATATCGCGCACCGAAAGCACCGTGGCGCGGTATATCTGTTCGGCATCGGCTTCGTTCCCGCTGATACCGAAATAACGTGAAAGCTTTTCGTTGATCGCCTCGCGGATTTCGGAGGCGGTAATGTTCTTAGGCATAAATATACTGTTTCCTTCCGGATAAGATGTGATTATTTGAGGAGCCCGTCATAAAGAGCCTCGTATTCTCTTGCGCTCTTCTTCCAGCCGAAATCGACTCCCATGACTTTTTTGCGCAGCTTTTCGAACGTTTCCCTTTCGGTTCGGTAAAGCCCGGCGGCGCGCTCCGCGGAGCACAGCATTTCATACGCGCTGTATGCCGCAAAGGTAAAGCCGTTTCCGCCGCCCGCGCAGCCGAAATCCTTTATACTGTCGTAAAGTCCGCCGGTTTCGTGTACGACCGGCACCGCGCCGTAGCGCGAAGCGATCATCTGCGAAAGCCCGCAGGGTTCGCTTCTGGAAGGCATGAGGAATATGTCCGCGGCGGCGTAAAGCCGTTTGGAAAGCTCGCGGTCGTAGGTTATGAGTGCACGGCATTTATCCGTATGGCGCTGCGCAAGCGAGGTGAAATAGCTTTCGTAGCAGCCCTCTCCCCTGCCGAGAACGACAAACTGCACATCGCCGCGCAGCATATCATCCCCCGCAAGCATAACAAGATCCAGCCCCTTGTGCCCCACCAGCCGCGAAATAACGGCTATCATCGGCACATCGCGTTCCGGCAGACCCAGCTCGCGCTGCATTGCCGACTTGCACACCGCCTTGCCCGCCATATTGCGGCGGGAATAGCGCGCCGGAATGCTTTTATCCTTTGCAGGGTTGTAAAGATCGGTGTCTATGCCGTTGAGTATCCCCGAAAGTTTGAAGGAAAAGCTATTCAGGACACCGTCGAGCGAATGCGAAAACCGGGGCGAAAGTATTTCCTTTGCGTATGTCGGGCTGACAGTCGTAACGGCATCGGCACAGACTATGCCGCCCTTCAAAAGGTTGATATCGCCGTTGTATTCGACGATTTCGCGATCGGACGGCATGAGCCCGAACACATCGCCGAGCAGCTCGAAGCCGTATCTGCCCTGATACTGTATGTTGTGGATGGTCAATACCGCTTTGATGTTCCTATACCGTTCGTCCAGCCTTGCATAGCACTGTTTGAGATATATCACGCTCAGCGCGGCGTGCCAGTCGTGCGCATGGAGTATATCCGGAATAAAATCTATATCCGGCAGTATTTCCAGCGCGGCGCGGCAGAAGAAGGCAAAACGCTCGGCATCGTCGTATTCGCCGTAAAGCATATTGCGCTTGAAATAATATTCGTTATCGAGGAAATAAAACGTAACTCCCTTGTACACATACCGGAATATACCGCAGTATTGGCTGCGCCAGGAAAGCGCAACATAGCGGTTGCCGAGATATTCGAACCTTTTGCGGTATTCATCGCTTATCGAGGAATAAAGCGGCATTATAACGCGCACATCGGTTTCCCCGCCGGCGGCAAGCGCTGCGGGGAGCGAACCGATAACATCGCCCAGCCCGCCGGAGGAAGCAAACGGAAGCGCTTCGCCGGCGACAAAAAGTATTTTCTTCATTATCGAACCAACCTTTCAGTGTAGAAGCGGATATTACACGCAGGAGCCCTTTTCGATAAAGAACGGGTGCGTTTCGTGCCCGGAAAGCACTCTTCCGTCGCGGATGACGACGTTTTTATCGGTGATAACGCAGTTGAGATAAACGTTTTCGCCGGTTATGGTATCCTGCATGATTATACTGTTCTTTATATGCGTGTTCTTGCCCACCTTGACACCGCGGAATATAATGGAATTTTCCACCGTTCCGTGAATAATGCAGCCGTCCGCAATTAACGAATTACGAACGGTCGAGCCGTTGATGTAGCGTGTCGGCGCGGAGTTTCGCACCTTCGTGAACACGGGACGGTTGCGTTCCCCGAACAGCAGCCGGCGGATATCCGGATCGAGCAGATCCATATTGCAGTTGTAATAATCCACAAGGCTTCTTATCGTTGCGAAATAGCCGTCCAGCTTGTAAATGCGGTAATCGTATTCGTGCGCATAGCGGAGTATGACATCCTTGAAAAGGCTAGAATATCCGTGCGCCGCGGAATCCGAAAGGATATCCTCCAGGTACTTTCTGCCGATAACGAATATCCCCAGCCCGGCATCCACCCAGCCGCTGCGCGTTCCGGAATAATCCGAAATATCGGTTATACGGCCGCTTTCATCCGATTCGATGACTGTCGCATAATGGGAATCGGGCGAAAGATAGCAGCTTTTCACGCCGACGGTAATATCCGCGCCGGATTCGATATGGCGGTCGATCATTGCCGAAAGATCAAGATTGCAGACATTGTCGCAATCCGAAAGGACGACAAGCTCTTCCTTGCAGCCGGATATGAAATCGCGGATGCTTATAAGCGCCTCGAGGCGAGTATTGTAAAGCACGTTGCTGTTGTTTGCAAATGCGGTTATGTAGGGCGGAAGTATCTGTATCCCGCCGTTGCGCCGTGCAAGATCCCAATCCTTGCCCGTGCCGATATGGTCCATGAGCGACTGGTAATTGTAATGCGTGATCAGACCGATATGGTTTATACCGGAATTTACCATATTGGAAAGCGCAAAATCTATAAGGCGGTATCTGCATCCGAACGGAACGGATGCCATCGTGCGCTGAAATGTCAGCTCATGCACGCTTTTTTCGTTCAGGCTCGAAAAAATTATCCCTACCGTGTTCATCTTCCGGTGCACACTCCCTTCGCCGTAATTTCGGATATCATTTCCCTGCCGCAGACGGCGCCGTCCGGCACCGATGCGAGGGCCGGTACCTCAAGCCCGCCGCCGACAAGCGTGATACCCTTTGCCGTTGCGATATCCGCGCCGACGGAGGCGCCCTTGCCGATAACCGTTTCGGCATCGACGATCGAATAATTCCCCGCCGCATCCGCGCGCACGGTGACATTGCCGAGCAGGACACTGTCGCGAACGCAGGCGCCGCGTTCCACGACAACGCCTTCGGAAAGCACGCTGTTCACGACGGTTCCGTATATTTCGCAGCCCTCGGTGACAATGGAATTGCTTATCACCGCGTTCGTGCCGACATAATGCGGAGGGTATGCGTCATTGCGGGAAAGTATCTTCCAATCGAGATCGTTAAGCGTGAGCGACGGGCGGTCGCCCAGCAGATCCATATTTGCCTCCCAAAGGCTGTCGATCGTACCGACATCCTTCCAGTAGCCCGAAAATTCAAAGGCGAAAAGCCTTTCCCCTGCGGCAAGCATCGCGGGGATAATGTTTTTGCCGAAATCGTTGCTGCTTTCCGGGTCCGCCTCGTCGGCTTCGAGATAGGAAAACAGCACGCTTTTGTTGAATACATAAACGCCCATCGAAGCCTTTGTACTTACCGGATGCTTCGGCTTTTCGGCAAAATCGGTAATACGCATATCTTCGTCCGTTGTCATGATCCCGAACCGCGGCGCTTCCGAAATCGGAACATCAAACACGGCAATGGTGCAGGCGGCTTCCTTCTTTTTGTGCGCCTCGATCATTTCGGCGTAGTTCATTTTGTATATATGGTCGCCCGAAAGAATAACGACGTAATCAGGGTCGAACTTATCGATAAACTGTATGTTTTGGTATATGGCGTTTGCGGTGCCCTTGTACCAGTCCGCGCGCTTCTGCGCCTGGTATGGCGGGAGCGTTGTCACGCCGCCGAAGGTACGGTCGAGATCCCATGGCTGACCGTTGCCGATATACTCGTTCAACGCGAGCGGCTGGTACTGCGTGAGCACCCCGACGGTGTCTATGCCCGAATTGATGCAGTTGGAAAGAGGAAAATCGATGATACGGTATTTTCCGCCGAACGGTACGGCGGGCTTGGCGATGCGCTCGGTAAGCAGGTGAAGCCTGCTGCCCTGACCGCCGGCAAGAAGCATTGCGACTGTTTCTTTCTTTTTAATCATGCCTGATTTCCTTTCTTGTTTTTTTCTTTGCCCCGATATGTGCAAATATGATCGCGCCGAGCGCGGGTATTCTGATTTTGAGATCGTTTCCGCCGAAGCGGTTCTTCGCGGTTTTCAGCACCCCCGGATTCACAAATCCGTGCCCGCCGTATTTTGTATCGTCGCTGTTGATAAGCTCCTTATACCTGCCGGGCACAAGCAGAGGTATGTTGTATTCCTGCCTGTCGCTCCCCGAAAAATTCAGGACAACAAGCGCGCGTTCTCCGTTGTCGGCAATGCGCTCATAAACAAATATGTTATCGGCGGCATTATCCGCGAATATCCAGGAAAAGCCGTCCGCGCGGCAATCGCGCTCGTACATCGGGGGAAAGCTCCTGTACACTCCGTTCAGATCGGCGACAAAATCTTTGAGCCGCGCGTGCTTTTCATAGCCGAGCATGAACCATTCAAGCGATTCTTTGTAATCCCATTCGCGGAACTGCCCGAATTCGCAGCCCATAAACAGCAGCTTTTTCCCGGGGTGGGTCATCATGTATGTGAAATAGGCGCGCACGGTGGAAAACTTATCGTCGTAACTGCCGAAGCATTTATCGATAAGGCTTTTCTTGCCGTGAACGACTTCATCGTGCGAAATGGGCAGCATATAATTTTCGCTGAACGCATACATCAGCGAAAATGTCATTTTGTTATGCGCACCGGCACGGAAATACGGGTCGGTGCCGATATACCCAAGCGTATCGTTCATCCAGCCCATGTTCCATTTAAGCGTAAAGCCCAGCCCGTGCTTTTTTGTCACGTTCGGGAACGCGGTCGATTCCTCGGCGATCATATATCGCCCGGGGCAATACTTAGTTACGGCGGCATTGAGCGATTTGAAGAACGCCACCGAATCGTTGTTGATGTTTGTCCCGTCCGGGTTGGGGTTCCATTCGCCCGGATCCCGCCCGTAATCGAGATAAAGCATGGAGGCGACGGCATCTATCCGCAGCCCGTCGATATGATACCTTTTCAGCCAGAACAGAGCATTGGATATGAGGAAGGAGCGCACCTGCGGGCGGCCGACATCGAAGCACCTTGTCCCCCAGCCCTTATTTTCCATTCTGTCGACCCCGGCGTATTCGTAAAGCGGTTCGCCGTCGAACTCGCAAAGCCCGTGTTCGTCCTTCGGGAAGTGTGCCGGCACCCAATCCATGATAACGCCGATACCCGCGGAATGCATTTTATCCACGAAGTACATGAAATCCTCCGGCTTGCCGAAGCGCGATGTCGGCGCGAAATAGCCGCACACCTGGTAACCCCAGCTTCCGTCGAAGGGATGTTCGCACACGGGCATAAGCTCGATATGCGTGTAATTCATGGCGGTGAGGTATTCGGAAAGCCCGTCCGCAAGCTCGCGGTAGGAAAGATAATCCGATTCCCCCGTGCCCCTGCGCTTCCAGGAGCCGAGGTGCACCTCATAAACGTTCATTGGTCTGTGGGGTATTTCGTCGCGCAGGAGCATCGGCGCATCCTTTTCGAGCGCGGCGATATAGCCGCCGTCCGTCCAGGCGAATTCCGGGCAGGCATAAAGGCTTGCCGTGTTCACAAGCGTTTCGGAGCAGAAGGCGTACGGATCTGCCTTAAACACCCTTTTTCTCCCTCGTTCGATAATGAATTTGTACCGCGAGCCGACAGTAAAGGACGGGCATTCGAGCGTGCAGACCCATATCCCGGTGTTTTCGCTTCTGCTCATGGGGCAGTCGTCGCCCCAGGAATTGAAATCGCCGGTCAGAAAAACATTATCGGCGCGCGGCGCCCATACGCGAAAGACAAAAACGCCCTCCCCGATACGGTGCGCACCGAGATAATCCTGCGCGAAATAATTTGTTCCTTCGCCGAAAAGAAATTCGGCATATTCGCTCCGGAGCGGTTCGCGTTCCGGAAAAGATCGGCGGTTCGCATTAGTGTTCATAGATACCTCCGCAGATGAAAGCGGTTCAGTCGGAATCGTTCTGTCCGGCTTCGCCAAAGGCATAGACGGTGTCGAAGGCATCGCCGTCCGAGGCATAGGGCAAAAGTCCGTAACGGAAGGCAAGCATCAGCGCGCCGATAAGCGCACACAGCACCGCCGCGCCGAAAACGCGCACAAACGCCGATGTGTGTTTTTTGAGAAAAGCCGTCAGATCCACTGTTTTGGTTTCCTTATAAATAATGTTTTTTTCTTTTCCGGTATATTTTAGCATCATCCCGGAGGATAATCAAGATGCGCAAACAGAAAAAAGCTCCCGTTTGCAATATTTTTTCCCGCTGCAGGGCACCCGCGGCGAAAATTTCGCGGCAATACGAAAAAAGGGCTTTACAAAGCCGCGAAGCCGTGGTATATTATTGAAGTGTACGGGCTTGCCCGTGCGAATAAGGGACTTGCTCGGTTTGCGGGTTATCGCGGCTTTATGCCGCAGCTTCACCGGCCGCAGGCAGAGTTTGCACCCGTAAAAAAGAAAGGTGAAACATCATGATCGCAAAGGAAACCAAACAGCAGCTCATCAAAGAATACGCAGTCCACGAAGGCGACACCGGTTCGCCCGAAGTGCAGATTGCCATTCTTACCACGAGGATCAACGAGCTCACCGAGCATCTCAAAGCCAACCCGAAGGATAACCATTCCCGCCGCGGTATGCAGCAGATGATCGGCAAAAGAAGAAAGTTCCTCAACTATCTTATCAAGAACGATATCGAACGTTACCGCGCAGTTATCGAACGCCTCGGTATCAGAAAGTAAGACTTTCACCCCACGCAAGCAATGCCTTCCCCGCAAAAGGAACGCATTGCTTGCGCTATGAAAGGCACCGCAGCGCAAAACGGAAGGGTGCTTTTGGAGTTTAGCAGTTAACCGCTTGCCGGAGCTTTCATGCGGCAACCGTTTAAGTGTTAAACTTCAAGCCCTTTCGCTTTGACGTAAAATACGAATAAACGAAAGGATCAAGAAAATGTTCGAAAATTACAAAACTTTCAGTTACGAGCTCGCCGGAAGGCCGCTCGTTATCGAAACCGGCAAGCTCGCTCAGCTCGCCGGGGGCTCCTGCCTTGTTCGCTACGGCGAAACCGCAGTTCTTGCAAACGCGACCATGTCCGCCGCTCCGAGAGACGGTATCGACTTCCTTCCCCTTTCCGTCGATTACGAAGAAAGGCTTTACGCCGCCGGGAAGATCCCCGGAAGCTGGAACCGCCGCGAAGGCAGGCCGACCGAACACGCGATACTCGCTTCCCGCGTTATCGACAGACCTATCCGCCCGCTCTTCCCGAAGGATCTCCGCAACGACGTCGTGATATCGCTCACCGTCATGTCCGTCGATCCCGACTGCTCCCCCGAAATTTCCGCAATGATCGGTGCTTCCATAGCGCTTTCCATTTCCAACATTCCGTGGAACGGCCCTATCGCGGGCGTATTCGTCGGACTTGTGGACGGCAAAATAGTCATCAACCCGACGGAAGCCCAGAGAGCGGTCAGCGATCTCGAGCTCACCGTCGCCGGCTCAGCAAAGAAGGTCGTCATGATCGAAGCGGGTGCCAACGAAGTCGATGACGAAACCATGTACGAAGCCATCATGAAGGCTCACAAGGAAATCATCCCGCTTTGCGAATTCATCGAAAGCATTAAAGCGGAAATCGGCAAGCCCAAATTCGAATATCCCGCGTTCGAGCTCGATCACGAAATGTTCGACCGCATTGCCGAAATGGTCGGCGATGAAGTCAAGGTCGCTCTCGACACCGATGACAAGCGCGTGCGCGACGCCGCACTCCAGCCCATTTACGAAAAGGTCTACGAAGCGCTTGCAGAGGATTATCCCGACAGCAAGGCAATGATCGACGAATGCCTTTACAAGCTCCAGAAGCAGATTGTCCGCAGATGGCTGCTTGACGAAAGAAAGCGTGTCGACGGTAGAAGGATGGATCAGATCCGTCCGCTCGCAGCCGAGGTGGGCATACTTCCCCGCACACACGGCAGCGGTCTTTTCACCAGAGGTCAGACACAGGTTCTCACCGTGGCAACGCTTGCCCCCGTCAGCGAAGAACAGCTTCTCGACGGCATCGACGGTGTCGAAACCAAGCGTTATATGCACCACTACAATATGCCCGGCTATTCCGTCGGCGAAGCCAAGGCGGCAAGAAGCCCCGGCAGGCGTGAGATCGGCCACGGCGCGCTCGCGGAACGTTCGCTCGTTCCCGTGCTCCCCTCCACCGAAGAATTCCCCTATGCGATCCGCCTCGTAAGCGAAGTCGTATCCTCCAACGGTTCCACCTCGCAGGCATCCGTCTGCGGCAGCACGCTGGCTCTTATGGATGCCGGTGTTCCGATAAAGGCGCCCGTTGCGGGTATCTCCTGCGGCCTTATCACAGAGGGCGACAGATGGGACACCATGATCGACATTCAGGGTCTGGAAGATTTCTTCGGCGATATGGACTTCAAGGTCGCCGGCACAAAGAAGGGCATCACCGCCATCCAGATGGACCTGAAGATCGACGGTCTTACCCCCGAAATAATCAAAAACGCACTCGAAACCACCCACAAGGGCAGAAATTATATCCTTGACGAGATTATCAAGCCCTGCATAGCCGCGCCGAGGGACGATGTTTCCAAGTACGCGCCCAAGATGATCTCCACCAAGATCGATCCCGACAAGATCCGCGAAGTCATCGGCTCCGGCGGCAAGGTAATTCAGAAGATCTGCGCCGATACCGACTGCAAGATCGACATCGAGGACGACGGCAGCGTATTCATCGCAAGCGTCAACAAGGACAATGCCTACAAGGCGCTCAAAATTATCGAAGCGATTGCAAAGGACCCCGAACCCGGTCAGATCTTCTACGGCACCGTTACCCGCATAATGAACTTCGGTGCATTCGTGGAAATCGCTCCCGGCAAGGAAGGGCTTGTCCATATATCGCAGCTCGATAAAAAGCGCGTGAACAAGGTAGAGGATGTCGTTTCCGTCGGCGATACGATAAAAGTCATCGTTTCCGAAATCGACGACAAGGGCAGGCTCAACCTTTCCCGCAAGGATGCGCTCGACGTTGTCGACGACGAGTGATCCCCAAGCAATAACGTTTTTCCGTGAAGATGGCAGGAGCGAAGCACGCTTCTGCCATCTCGGTTATTACTGTTTTTCGGAGTTATCATGATAAATATCGTTCTTGTAGAGCCGGAGATCCCCGCGAACGCCGGAAATATCGCACGGACCTGTGCCGCAAGCGGAACACGGCTGCACATGGTGCGCCCGTTCGGCTTTTCGCTCGATGACAGGCAGCTCAAACGCGCCGGGCTGGATTACTGGCACCTGCTGGATATCCGCTATTACGACTCATTTGCGGAAGTCGCCGCCGCGGCGGAGCCGGGCGCAAAATTCTACTTTGCGTCAACAAAGGGCGGCGCGGTATATTCCGATGTCCGCTTTGCAGGCGGGGATTACATCGTTTTCGGCAAGGAAACCAAAGGATTGCCGGAGGAGCTTCTGCGCGAAAACTACGAAAGCTGCATACGCATACCGATGGCGGAGGGCGCAAGGTCGCTGAACCTTTCCAATTCCGTGGCGATAGTGCTTTACGAGGCGCTCCGCCAGACCGGTTTTTCGGATATGCGGCTCCACGGGGCGCTCCGCGGCATGGATTTCTGAGCAAAAGGCGGGGCGATTTTCATTGACTTTCGGCGCAAATGTGCTATACTGAGGTTGAATACGATAGGGATCACGGAGGTATTTTATGTATAAACGCGTTTTTCTTGTTGTGCTCGACAGCTTTGGGATCGGACACGCGGACGATGCCGCCGATTTCGGCGACCTCGGTGCCGATACGCTCGGCAGCGTGATGACGGCTTCGCCGAAGCTCGAAAACCTCGCACGGATCGGTCTGTTCAACATCGACCGCGCCGACAAAAAGCAATATGCGGTCGGATCCCCCATGGGCGTGTATGCCTCCGCCGGGGAGCTGAGCCGCGGAAAGGACACGACGGTCGGCCATTGGGAGATCGCGGGGGTAGTATCCGAAAGGGCGCTCCCCACATATCCGAACGGCTTTCCGAAGGAGGTCACAGATGCCTTCTGCCGCGAAAACGGCGTGGATATACTCTGCAATCTTCCCTATTCCGGCACCGAAGTAATTAAGGATTACGGCGACGAGCATATCCGCACGGGCAAGCCGATCGTTTATACATCCGCGGACAGCGTTTTCCAGATCGCCTGCCACGAAAGCATTTATCCGCTCGAAAAACTGTATGCGATGTGCCGCAGCGCACGCTCCATACTCACGGGGGAAAACGCCGTGGGCAGGGTCATCGCGCGGCCGTTCGCGGGGGAAAGCGGCAATTATTACCGTACCGGCGGCAGGCACGATTATTCTTTGGAGCCGACGGGCTTGACAATGCTCGACAAATTAAAGCAAAACGGATTTGACGTTATATCCGTAGGCAAGATAAACGACATTTTTGCCGGGCGCGGCATAACCGAAAGCCACCCGACAAAGGGCAATGCGGAGGGCGAAGCGCTGCTGCTCGATATGCAGAAGCGGGATTTCCGCGGAATATGCTTTGTGAACCTTGTGGATTTCGATATGCTTTACGGGCATCGGAACAATATAGCCGGCTATGCCGCCGCGGCAGAGGAATTCGACACCGTGCTCGGCAAATTCATCCGCGGTATGAGCAGCTCCGACCTGCTCATGATCACCGCCGATCACGGCTGCGATCCGGGCTACCCCGGAACCGACCACACGCGTGAAAATATCCCGGTGCTTGCATATTCACCGGATATCGCCCCGAAAAACGCGGGCGCATTCGGCAGCTATGCCTGCATCGCAAAAACGATATGCGGTAATTTCGGGATTGAAAACGATTATTACGGCAAAGGGCTTTTATGATAAATCTCCCCGCTGCGGGAAGGAGGCTTACCTGTGACCTTTTACGATGTAATCCGGAAAAAGCGCGACGGGCGCGAGCTAACGGAGGAAGAAATAGCGCTTTTCGTGCGCGGAGCAACGGACGGGAGCATTCCCGATTACCAGCTTTCGGCATTGCTTATGGCGATATACTTCCGCGGAATGACGGATGAGGAAACGGCAACGCTCACCGAGCTGATCGCCGAAAGCGGCCAGACACTGGAGCTTTCCGCCATACCCGGCAGGCATATCGACAAGCACGGCACCGGCGGTGTCGGGGACAAGACATCCCTTATTATCGGCCCTATCGTCGCGGCTGCCGGAATGGGCGTTTACCTCCCGAAAATGGCGGGGCGCGGTCTGGGATTTACCGGCGGCACGCTTGACAAGTTAGAATCCTGCCCCGGTGTCAGCACCGAAATTTCCGCCGAACGGTTCATCGGCATTACCCGTGATATCGGGTTCTGCATCGCCGGTCAGAGCCGGCTTTTCGCTCCGGCGGAAGCAAGGCTTTCTTCGCTGCGCGATGTAACGGGTACGGAGGGCGCGCTGCCTCTTATCGCCTCCGGAATCATGGGGCGCAAGCTTGCCGGCGGGTGCGAATGTATTTTCCTTGACGTAAAATACGGCTCCGGATCTTTTTGCAAAAGCGAACGCGCGGCGGAGGAGCTTGCGCGGACGATGGTACGCATCGGTGCCTCCGAAAACCGCAAAACCGTTGCGCTGATAACCGATATGAACGCCCCGTTGGGCGTTGCGGTGGGCAACAGTGTCGAAATGATCGAGGCAATAGAGGTGCTCAAGGGCAGCGGCGACGAATTTCTTACCGATTTCTGCGTTTCGGTCGCCGGGCGTATGCTTTATACCGCAAACGCGGGCGATCTAGAATACTGCACCCGGCGTGCGAGAAGCACAATAGATGACGGCAGCGCGCTCGAAAAGCTTGCCGCGCTCGTTTCCGCGCTCGGCGGCGATAAAAAATATGTTTACGACCCTTCTCTGTTCCCGGAAAGCAATGTCACCGCGATGCTCGCATCCGACCGAAGCGGTTATATAACCGCCGTCGATGCAATGGAGGTCGGCGTTTCGGCAGCGCTGCTCGGCGCCGGCAGGCAGACACTCGGCGCGGCGATCGACCATACGGCGGGCATAGTGTTCAACAAAAGGATCGGCGACAGAATAGAAGCGGGCGAAGCGCTTGCCACGCTGATGGCGGGCGACATAGAGCACGCCCAGACGGCGATGGAGCACCTTTACATGGCTGTCTCGATCGG
>USHI01000030.1 GCA_900554405.1 uncultured Eubacteriales bacterium
CCTGCCTGCCGGCTTTTTCGTGCCGGGTGCGTTTCTGTTCATCGGTATCCCTCCGTTCAATCGGATTATACCACAAAGCCGCGCCGAAATCAACCGCAAAAAAACGCCGTGCGGAGTTTTGCCTGCCCACGCACGGCGCACGCCGCTATTTAGCGGTGTAAGAGCCGATTATTTCGTTTTTGAGCCGTCTGTTGCTTTCGAGATATTCGCGGTATGCCTCCTCCGCCGCGGCGAGCTCACCTTCGTTTCCGCCGAAGCGCGAATGCCGTATCAGCGCAAACAGCAGCGCCGAAAGCTTTTCCTCGCCTTCCAGACGCATTACCTCCAATTGAAGCCGTTCGTGCTGTTTTTTTTCGGCATCGCTTTTCGCACGCTTCAACAGAAACCCGAATATCGCCGCAAATACCGTTCCGGATATCCCGGCAGAGGAAACTATAAGCGGTATTATCTCCGATACGGCTTCAAGCGTTACCATTGCCCGTAGACAATATCATAAACGCACTTTTTATAATCGGCGAAAGCCCTTATGATAAGGTCAAGCATCCTTTTCATTGTCTGTGTCTTCCGAATCCTCCTTTTTTATCGTCGCCTGCTTTTTGATATTATTCACATAAACGCTTGCCGCCGCGCAGAGTATCCCCTGCGTGAACCCGGCAAATACCGCGGAAAGCGCCTCGCCGGCGCTTTGCGGCGTGTGGATTGCAAGCTTGTATATCACCGCAAGCACAATCCCCGCCGCACCCAGTATAAAAGGGATGGCGGAATCGTTAATGCGGCTTTTCTTGATAATGATGCCGAGAATATAAAGCACCGGTATCAGAATATAAAGCTCGTTGTCGATATATCCGTTGATGTCTATTGCCTTCACCGCCTTTACAATAGTCTTGTGTCGGTGTAATCGGGGCGGCGCGGGCCGGAGGATCTATACGTTTCCTTTTTCCCGCCGACGGGGTTGCTGTTGCGCACCGTTTCCAGGAAGCCGTTCACTGCATCGCCGCTTATCGAAAGCGCCTCGCAGCATTCTCTGAATTCCGCCTCGTTCACGCACTGTGAATAGATATGCGCCAGCTGGCTTTTCAGTGCAGCCTCCTTTGCGCTGATGCCGGCGGAGTATTCGTCATATCCGCCCTCGCTCATAAGCCGGTCGTAAATGCGTTCCAGCTCACTTTGATAATATGCGGGAGCATCGTGTATGATTACCTCCCTGCGCTTGTCGGCAGTGCTCGTTTCGCCGTAACCGTAGCCGTTAAGCAAAAATCCCAGCTCCTTTATGTATTTGTCCGAAAGCCGATATTTGTTCTGCAGCTCCAAAAGATATTTGCTCACTCTGTAATGCGCCTCCGCGCCGTCTATGTGCTCCTTGCCGTCGGTAACGCTGGAAACTATCTGCTTTGCCAGCGCGGAGGGGCTTACGGAGGGCGTATAGCCGCCTTCCTCATCCTTGCCGCTTTCGGCACTTCTGCCGCCGGAAGTGCCTGCTTTTCCGCCGGAGCCTTTGTTTGCGGCGGCGATATAAGCGGCATTTGCCTTTGCTTCGCTTTCGGCACGCTTTATCTCCAGCTCCGCAATGCTCTTTTGCAGCGAATTGCGCTTTTCGCCGATATCGTCCATGCTGTTGATATAATTCTTTTGAAGCTCGAAGCTGCGCTCGCCGTGCTCCGATTCGAGCTTATCCTTGCTGTCTGACAGCCTGCCCGAAAGGCCGCCGAGGCGCGTGTTCAGAAGCGCGCTTTCGTTCAGCCTTGCCTGTGCCGCCTCGCCCGAAAAGCCCAGCCCGCGGCTTGCCATAAGGTTCATTGTGTTGCGCTCCTCGCGGGCGGCATCTGCGGCGGCAGTCCGGCGGGCTTCGCCGTGATCCCTTTCGAGCGATTCAAGCCCCTTCCTGCGGCTTTCGTCCAGGCGCTTTGTTGCCTCGGAATAAAGACGTGTCAGGCGATCTTCGCGCTCGGAATAGCCTTCAAGAGCCTTGCGCAGCTCCTCAGTTGCGCTTTGATATGCCATTTCTGTAATTCCTTTCTCTGTTTCTTATCACGATACCCATTCCGTGGATATCGCAGTCTCCCGCGCCCGAAACGCTCATCCTGATCCCGAACGGGCCGACACGCTTCAACATCGGCCTGCATTCCAGCCGAAAGCTCCGGTTTGTACCGGCGGGATAAGCGAATGTGACATTTTTTGCGCCGCTTCCGTCGCCGGGGGTAAAGGTAAGCTTTAACTTAACATCGCCCGAAATGCTCACATCCGTAAAAAAGCCGGTTATGTCCGCGCGCCCTTCGCTGCCGGGGGATATGTTTTTTGCCTCCCACACGCATTCGGGCACCGTTCCCGCGGCGGAGCCGTCGGCACTCATGATGTATATTGCGCCCTTGACGGAATACAAAAAATCGTTTCCGTAGGAGGTATAGCTGTCAAACCCCATTCCGGTATACCCGTACCAGGCGCCGTTGCCGTAATTGTAAACAAAGCAGTTCGTGCCGTCGGAAAACAACAGCTCGCGCAGGAACTGAACGTCCGCCATCGCAAAACCGTCGCTGCCTGCACTGCCGAAGTAATCGCCGAGCGGCGCCGAAAAGCAGACCGCGTTTTTTTCGTTTTCCACCGTTGTTGATTCCCACAGGTTCAGCCCGTCGCGGCATAATGTCACCGGGCGGTTGTCGATACTGCATCCGTTCGTGCGGAATATGCAGCCCTTGCTTCCGTTCAGGCTGAATACCGGGAAGGATGAAACGGTGTTTCCGAGCGCATCGGTTTTCAGCTCGCAATAGGAATAATAAGCGCTGTCCGGAGTGAAGATGAGCTGCCTGTCGTATTGCTGTACGATGCTCGTGATGCTCGAATTGCCGATAACGGTGTAATTGTTAACGGGGAAGTAGTCCACGCTCGGCACACCGCCGGCAAGCTCGGAATAAAACCTGTAATTCGGGTATTTATCGTTGCCCCAAAGGAATATTCGTCCGTCGGAATTGCCTCCGAACTGCATTGCAAACCTGCACCCGAATATCCTTTCGCGGTCGGCGGCGTTTGTTGCGGTGCGGTAACGTATCTCCACGTTGTTCAGCCCCTTTGCGGGCGCCGACGTGAAATCCACCGCGTTTGCCGTTTCGTCATAGACCCACCCGTCGGTCAGCGCCGTTCCGTTTACCGTCACCGCGGTGACGGCTTCGACCCCGTCCTCGGTTATCCTGTATCTCTTTGCGCTCCCGTCGGCGCAGTATTGCTGCCGCCTTTCGCTTGTTATCAGGTTTATCTGCTCGAAGGGCGTTCCGGCGCCGTCCGGCGTGCAGGCGGTGAGTACACACGGAACATATCCGCTGACGGTGTCAAATGTCGTACCGTCATAGCTGTACATCCCGTTTTTGTTTATCGCATATATGCTCCCGTTGAAGTAAAACATCAGGTTTCCGCCGGTGCCGACCCACCCGATGCTGGAAAGAGTTCCGTCGTCGGCGATCTCTATAAGCCGGCTCGCGAATGCGACAATAGTGTGCACGCTGCCGCCGATATAGCAGCGGATCATCCCGTCCACCGCCGAATTGAATTTGTAAAGCAGTCGGCTTTTCGGGCGCTTCACAAGCGTTCCGTCGGCGGAAACGCGGAAATTCTTTATGTCAGTCGCGTATTCGAGCGAGCGCAGCAGCTTTTTGGATCTGTCCGCCCCGCGTGAACCTCTCGATTCGATAACCGTCATCCGTACACCTCTGTTATCGGCATACATTTTGCGTTGCCGAACCGCAATGCCTCCGTGCGCGCAGCCGAATAATCCGCCGCCAGCTTCGCGGCAAGCGTGTCGTCTTCGCCGTCGGATAAAAGCTTTGCAAGCCCCTTCGGCAAAACGCTGCCGCACATTATGTCGGAAAAGGCGACGGTATCCGTCATGCTATTTATCTGCTTTACCTTCTGCTCGGTTTTGCTTATCCTGCAATCAAGCGCGGAATTTTCGGCAAGCAGAAGGTTTATCAGCGAAAGCGCACGCTCCTGCATATCCGCGGCATCCGCCGGTATATTTCCGCTTGCCGTGCGCAGCCCGAGTATATCCAAAGCCGTCTGGAAAAGCTGATTTCCGGTCATAGTAATTCTCCTTTCGCAAAAGAATGTGATGCCCGCGGCGGCGGGGGCGCCCGGCACCCCCGTAAACCGCCGCAGGGGCTTCTCAGTTGTTCTTCACCGGAACGTGCGCTGTTGCGGCAAGGTAAAGCCCGAAGGCTGTCAGCCCGTTCGTATCGGCGGTGGTGAGCTTTATGCAGAAGCTGCCGTCGGCGTTCATTACTTCGCCCGTGGTGAGCATATATACATTCAGCTCCTCCGCGTTTACGGGAAGTGTGTAGCCGCTCCCCGCGGGTGCAAGATCGCCGGGAAGTATCCCGAGCGTCACGCTTCCGTTCGAGTCCGTGCGGGAGGAAATAATAAGCTGTATTGTGTCGCCGTGTTCGGGCATCTCGAACCTGAAAGTTGCTTCCTTGCCCGAATTGGTCACATGGTAAAGCGGTATTATCGGGCTCTGCTCGAAATAGCCGCGTACGGTGTATCCGTCAACCTTTGTTTCTGCCATTGTATGTACTTCCTTTCATTGTTCATATGCTGTTGCCGCCGTCGGTAACGGGGCAGCACACAAGCTCTTCGGGCTTGATAACCTTTGCGCCGAAAACAAGCCTGCCGCGGACAGCCTTGTCGAAGGAATCTTCAAGCCTGTCGATCACCTGTGTTTCGAGCACCTGCTCGGCGTAGGCTATCGCGGAATAGGAGCCTGCAAGCATCATGGTTTTGCCGTTTGCCGCCGCAAGCTGGTTGGAAACGAATATGTCGCACCCGAGCTCATCCGTAAATCCGACGGCACCCGTGCCGTTTACGCCGTTGTTGATCTGGAACTTGATCCCCGCGAGCATGAGCTTGGTCTTTACAAACGGGGGAACGACAATCCAGGTTCTGCCGTCGGGAACGTTTGCCTCCTCCAGCTTCTGCTTCATCGTCGCGACGGTGTTCAGAACATTCGCCGGAGTTGCGGCGACCTCGTCAAGCGTGACACCCGCGTTGGTATAAAGCCCGAAAACATAGGTGTCGACCTGGTTTTTGAGCAGATAGCTTGCGCGCTTTGTCTGGCTGTCCTCCAGACCGACAGAGGATCTCAGCGCCTCTATATCCTTTATCTTGAAGGAAAATGCCTTGTCCTGGTCGATCAGAAGCTTTGTCGCGCTGTCGTTTACGTCCTCGTAAGTGATACTGCCGTTGTAATCGTAAACGGTCGGATCGTTCAGCGAAACGAAGGTAACACTGTCGCCTCTGTTCTTGATATCGCCGACATAGCTCGTGTTGCACACCTTGTTGGCAAGAAGGTTGTCCTCGTTCGTGCGGAGTATCTCCGCCGAGATCACTTTTTCAATGCTGCTGTAATTTGCCATTTTTTACCGCCTTTCAGTTGAATCGCCAGTTTTTCATGGCGTGTATGATGTTTTTGTAGTTCTTTCTGACGTCCTTGCCGCTCATGCGCTCGACCTGCTCCTTGGTGATCTCCTGCTCGGCGGCAGGGTCGCCGACCGCGGCGCTGGTTTCGCCGTTGCGGCGGTTCACGCCCGCGGCGTAATCGTCAAGCCTGCTCTGCCTTGCCGCATAAAGAGCATAGGCGTGCGAAAGCGTTGCTCCGTTTGCCACATCGTCCCATACCTCTTCGGGAATGTCGTCGGCGGAAACATCCGGGAATATCTCGCGAAAGCTCCTGATCTCGGCGCTGTTGGCGCTTTCGCGCTCCTTTTCGCGCCTGTCGCGCGCAAGCTGCTTTTTGCTCTCTCTTGCGGCGATCAGCTCCTGCGCAACCTCCTCGGGCAGCCCGTCAAGGCTTGCTTCCTTGCTGCCGAAGGTCTCCTCTACTCTGCGCATGAATTCATCGATCCGCAGTCCGGCCGCATCGGCAAGATCATAAACGGTATCGAGTATCGTTTCATTGTTTATCCTTTGCAATTTCGTTGCTCCTTTCTTCTGCGGCTTCGCCTGCCGCAAGCTCCTTTATCAACCGGTCCTTATCGGGTATCAGCCCGTCCGGGATCCGTTCGAGGTATTGTACTGTTGATATCCTGCCCATGGAAAGCAGATTGTCGAGCGTGTTCAGCGCGGATATCTCGCTCCAATAGCTGCCCGCGCCTACATCCACCTTGCAGGCAAACAGCATATCGCGGTAATCGCTCATGCCGAATTCGGCGTATTCCTCGCCGTTTTCGCCGCTCATCGCAACAAGCCGCCTGTCGTCGTAATAGGCAAACATGAAATCCAACCAGATCATTCCGATATCCTCCACAAACTGGTAAAGGCTTCTTTTCACGTTTTCCAGCGGCACTGCGCTTGCGTTCTGCAGGGCGATTATGGCGCTTGTGTTTGTCGGGGTGACATCCCCCAAAGCGGTGTCGGTTGCGCCTAAGAATTCCTTCGTGTTCGCGATCGCCATGGAAAGCACCTCCAGCATCCCGGATTGCATCTGCCCGGGCGATATCACCTTTGCGACATTCTCGACCGGGCCGTTCACCGCAATGGCTTCGCCCACGCGGTCGGACCATTCGTCCAGCACGGTGGAATCGTAAACGACCTTCGAAAAAGCCGTGTCCATCATGTGCTTCATCACCATTGCAAAGCCCTTGTTGATAAAGATCTGGTTTTCTATCAGCCCTGTTGCGACCGCCTGCCCGTGCCAGCTGTTCTTTACCGGTGTCCAGTTGTAAAAGGCAATGGGGTAAAGCGAAAGGCGCGTGTCGGTTTCATCCTTTATAACGGCGTTCTTTACCGATTTGCGGTAGAATATATTTCCGTTTTCGCCTCTTTGCAGACGTATCAGCGAAATGCACTTTGTGTTTTCAAGCTCGTGCTTCGCCATATCTCCGGAAAAATCGTTCACATCGTCGTCCGGCTGTATCCTTGCGATCTCCTCTTCGCTCCTCCCGTTTGCCCTCGCCTGCGCTTTCAGGGAGGAAACCGTTTCGCGCCCCGCGATAAGTATATAAGGCTGGCTTTGAACGTTTTTGGAATTCGGGTCGCCGAAGAACACGTTCGTGTTGTCCACGAGTATGCTTGCTATATCCCCCGTGAAGGGCTGCCCGGTCTTTATATCCGCATCCCAGTAGGTATAGCAGACGGCATCCCCGCTGACAGCCGCATCGGTGAGCGAGCGCGCAAGCAGGTCGTCCATCTTGTTCTTCTCCCAGCGCAGCTCGGTCAGCCGGTTCAGCCTGTCGGCAGCCGCATCGGCGGATCTTTTGTCGCCGATCGGGCAGGCGAATTTGTAACGCATCTTCACGCTTGTCTGCATGACACAGCTTGTGAAATAGCCGATAATGCGCTTGAAGATGTTGAACACCGGTGTCGGCAGCCCGCCGGAATTGATACCCTCCCATTGATCGCCGCGGTAAAACCGTTCGTTCGTGTTCACCTTATTGTAAAGGTCAATGGAGTAATTGAACTCCTTGCCCTTTTCGTAAAGCAGCCACTCGTCGGTAAAGGGTAATGCTTTTTCTCTTTTCATCTTGCTCCTTTCAATAGGTCAGAAATTCACGGTAGCCCTCCTCCGCCGTCCGCTCGTCGAATGCGTATGCACTGCCGCGCTTTTGGGTGGCGCGGGGGCTTTTTGCGGGCTTCGGAATGCGGGACATTACCGCGTATCTCAATGCTTCGGGCGCGTGGGTCAGCTCGTGCGGGCGGTCGGCTGCATCCTCGCGGGTGTGCTCGTCGAACCGCAGCATCGGCAGGCATCGTATCAGATTTCGGCAGCAGTCGGAAATGACCAGCCCCGCGTTCCCGTCGGCATCGCATTTGAGCTGCTCGCGCAGTGCGCGCCACCCGGGTATTCGGTCGTTTTCGGCGCGTATAAGGTGCGTCAGCCCTGCCGCCGTCATGATGTCGAACCCGCTCTTTCCGGTTTCCTGCCGCCGGTTCCAAAGGTCCGGGGAGGCGACGGTGTAGCGTATCGCTTCGGTTTCGGGTGTCATGTCGATTATCGCCTTTGCAGCTTCGGATATCAGCAGGCCGCTTTTGTAAAGCTCGCGGTAAACGTATATCCTTCCGTGTGCATCACAGGCGCACCAGAGGCAGCAGGTCATGTCCAGCCCGTAATCGAGCGCACGGAACCTTGTCACTCCGTTTTGCGGCGGAAGCGAGGGCGCTGTATGCTTTTCGGGGTCGAATTCGGGGAAGAACGCTCCCTCGAAGGCATTCCAATCGCCGTACAGCATCGCTTTTCGCCGCGCCGGAGGCAGATTCATAAGCGTTTTTACATAACCGGGATCGTTCTCCATCAGATAACGGTTGTCAAAAACAAGGCTTTTGATAAAAACGTAATCCTCCGGGTTTTCGCTCCCGCGGTATTCCCGGTCGATAAACCGCCGCTTTACCCAATCGTGCCCGACACCGCCCGGATTGCAGGTAAAATACATCCGCGGGCTGAACGGCTGCTTCATCTGCCCGCTCAGACGGTTACTCTCCGTCAGCGCGTTGAACTGGAATTCGGTGAAGTGTGTCGCCTCCTCCATTCCGATCACCTCATAGGCCTGCCCCTGGAATTGCAGCACGTCGCCTTCGCTGTCGCAATATCCGAGCCTGATCCTGCTTCCGTTGCGGAACCTGAACTCCTTTTCACCGGCGATATAGGTCGCCGCTCCCTTGAGCATCGCCGCCATCGGAAGCAGGTGGTTCTCGCGCAGCTCGGCAAGCGTCCGCCGAAGCAAAAGTATCTGTATCCCGTCGTAATTCAGCGCAAGCAATATCAGCTTTATCCTCATCGCCCAGCTCTTGCCGCCGCCACGTGCTCCTCCGTATGCGGTGTATTTTGCCGTCGATTCGAAAAATGCCCTTTGCTTCGGGTTCGGCTCTATCAGAATGTTTTTCACTTTGCCCAGTCCGCCGTTTTACCGCTGAATACGACCTGCTCCGTGCTTTCCGCGCTTTCGGGCTTGTCCAGATACCCGTGGTTGTTTTTCAGATCAAATGAAAGCACCGCGGCGGGTATCTTCCCGCAGAACGCAAGCTGTTTTTTGATCTTTGCAATGCGGTTGCGCGCAAATCTCATCGAGCGTCCGTACTTTTTGTCGTTCATCAGCTTTATCAGATCGTCGCGGGTCATGCACAGATAATCCGCAAGCGATTCGATATCCGCTACCTCGCCGCTTTCCGCCAGGTGCCTGCCGAAGTAATCGTCTATCATGCCGTCAAGCTGCTTTACGCTTTCGAATCGCATATGCCCACTTGTTTTGCGTGCCTTGTGCTGCGCCGCCGCGGCGCAGCCGGTTTTTTCCTCCTCGTTTGCCGTGTTGCCGTCGCCTCCTTTCCTGCTTTTGTCTGCCTTTCGCATCCGACGCAAAAATTGTATCATGCCTCCGCGGCATTTTCATCCCGACTTTTTCGCGGTGTTTTCCGAAGTAAATCCCGCAAAAATCTCACATTTCGCCCGATTTTACATCGATTTTACGCCCGCACTGCTTTACATTTACTTCCGGAAATGGTATATATGAAGTGTAGTAATTATCGGAGGTGCACCGTGATCTACTGTGTTGAGGATGATATAAGCATCCGAGATCTCATGATATACACGCTTAAAATGGCGGGATTCGAAGCAAAGGGCTTTTCGGAGGCGAAATCCTTTTATTCCGCGTTGGAGGAAGCGCCGCCGGAGCTTGTCATACTCGATATAATGCTCCCGGGGGAGGACGGGATCTCCGTTCTGCGCCGCCTCCGTGCGGACAGCAGGTTTTCCTCGCTCCCGGTCATCATGGCGACGGCGAAGAATTCGGAATACGACAAGGTCGTCGGGCTTGATCTCGGCGCCGACGATTATCTTTCAAAGCCCTTCGGTATGCTGGAAATGGTTTCGCGCATCAAAGCGGTATTGCGCCGCTCCGCCGCAAAGCGCCCGGCGGGGAAGGTGCTCGGTATCGCCGATATCCGCATCGATACGGATAAACACACCGTTACGGTTTCCGGGCGCGAGATCGCACTCACGCTGAAGGAATACGACCTGTTAAAGCTCTTCCTTGAAAACCCCGGGCGGGTGTTCACGCGGGAACAGCTTCTTTCCGCCGTCTGGGGTACCGATTTTATCGGCGAGACCCGCACGGTGGACGTTCATATCGGTACTCTGCGCACCAAGCTCGGCTCTGCCGGAGATAACATTCGCACGGTGCGCGGTGTCGGGTATAAAATAGGTGACGTCGTATGAAAAAGAGCATATTCCGTTATGTTCTTGCGGCATCGGTGTCCATTACCGTCGTTTCGTTTCTTCTCATGGTATTTTTCGCATACGGCTATCTTTCGGATATCCTGCGCGATCACCTGCGCGAGGAACTCGATCTTGCCGCCCGCGGCGTGGAGATGAGCGGCGGGGAATACCTTCGGGGCTTTACAGATAAATCCCTGCGCTTCACCTGGGTCGATGCCGGAGGCACCGTCATATTCGACAGCGAAGCCGGCGCGCAGGGCATGGAAAATCACCTCTCGCGCGAGGAAATATCCGAAGCGCTCGAAAGCGGAAGCGGGGAAAGCGTCCGTTATTCCGATACTCTTTCCGAGCTTCGCGTTTATTCCGCGCTGCGCCTTTCGGACGGAACGGTGCTTCGTATATCCGGCTCTCGGAAAACTCTCACCTATCTCATGCTCGGCTTTCTGCTGCCGATGCTGCTGATCGTCGCTTTTGCCTTTCTCATGTCCTTTTTGCTTGCTTCCCGTATAGCAAAAAGGCTTGTCCGGCCGATAAACGATATCGACCCGGACAAACCGACAAAATATATCGGAAAAAGGGAATATTCCGAAATAGAACCGCTTCTTAAACGCATGGAAGCGCAAAGGCTTCAGATAAAAGCCGATTCGGCAGAGCTGGAAAAAACCTCGCTTATACGCCAGGAATTCACGGCAAACGTATCGCACGAGCTGAAAACACCGCTGCACGCTATCGCAGGCTATGCCGAGCTGATCGAAAGCGGACTCGCGAGCGAGGAGGACATCCGTCCCTTTGCCGGTAAGATCCGCGCGGAGGCAGGGCGTATGACAAAGCTCGTTTCGGATATTATCGAGCTTTCCAAGCTCGATTCCGGCGCCGCAGGAACTCAGCGCGAACACGTCGATCTTTACCGTATCGCCGAAAATGCGGTGGACAGCCTTGAATATACCGCATCCGAGGCGGGCATAACGATAAAGCTTTCGGGCGTTTCGGCGGTTATCGAAGGGATCCCGCGCGTTCTGTACAGCATCATTTACAACCTTTGCGACAATGCCGTAAAGTATAACAAGTTCGGCGGCAGTGTAAGCGTGAGCGTTGCCGATCTCGGCGAAAGCGCCGTTGTCAGTGTAAGGGACACCGGTATCGGCATTCCGAAGGCGGATATCGACCGTATATTCGAACGCTTTTACCGCGTGGATAAAAGCCATTCCAGCGAGGTCGGCGGGACAGGGCTCGGTCTTTCCATCGTAAAGCACGGCGCACTTATCCATAAGGCAAGCGTAAATGTCGAAAGCATAGAAGGGATCGGCTCGGAATTCACCGTTACCTTCCCGAAATAAAAAATTGCTGTAAGGAGTTGCCTCCTTACGGCTTTTTTGTGTGGTTCTATGCAAGTATTTCGGCAATGATCTCGTTCGAAACGCGGAATCCTTTTTCGTTCAGTACAAGCTTGCCGTCCGAAAAATCGCCGTATCCGAGCCCCGCGATTCGCTTTGCGGCGGGATATGCCGACTGCGGTATATATGCGCCGTCCGATGTGCGCAGCATAAGCATTATATGCTCTTCCGCGCGCTCATCGGGCGTAAGCACGCTTTCGGAGTCAAAATCTGTCGCAGCGAAAAGCCCTGCGGGAGCTTTTCTTATATAATCCCGCACATCCGCGGCGGAGGAAAAGCGCCGACCGAGATAAAACGAATGCGCCGCCGCCCCGAATCCGAAATACTCACCGCCGCGCCAGTAGTTCATGTTGTGCCGTGAAGCAAAACCCGGCTTGGCAAATGAGGAAATTTCGTAATGCTCATAGCCGTGCTCAGCCAGCTCGCGGCAGATAAGCGAGTATTCGGCTTCTTCCGCTTCTTCGGTTGGGAAGGATATCTGCTTGCGGAGACCGTAAAGCGGCGTTCCGGGCTCAACTTGGAGCGAATACGCGGATATGTGCTCTGTCCCGAGCGATACTATGCCGGCAAGCGAATCCGCAAAGTATTCTCTGCCCCACGGAAGGGCAAATATCATGTCTGCGCTGATGTTTGTGAACCCGGCATTCCGCGCCTGCTCTATGCCTTCGCGCGCATCCGCAAAATCGTGTACCCTGCCGAGCTTTGCAAGAATATCGTCGTTTGCGGACTGCACCCCCACCGAAAGGCGGTTGAACCCTGCGGAGCGAAGCTCGCACAAATCTTGTGCCGCAATGCTTTTCGGGTTGACCTCCACCGTTATCTCGCAGCCCTCGGCAAGCGAAAAGCGTTTTGCGATCAGCCCGCAGATCGCGGCAAGC
>USHI01000031.1 GCA_900554405.1 uncultured Eubacteriales bacterium
CCCGGTTCCTTCCACCCGCGCTACGACGCTTGCGGCAAGGAATATGTTTATCTTGTGCGCAATTCCGGAATACGCGACCCGTTCACGGAGGATATCTGCTGGAACGTGCCGAAAAGGCTCGACGAAGCGGCGCTTTCGCGCATTTGCGGCGAGCTTGCCGGGAAAAGGGATTTCCGTGCGTTTATGGCGGCGGGCTCAAAGATCACGGATACTGTCCGCACCGTTTACGCATTCAATGTCCGGCGCAGCGGCGAAATGCTCGAATTTACGGTAAGCGCCGACGGATTTCTTTATAATATGGTAAGAATAATGGTAGGTACCGCAGTGGACATTGCGCTCGGTACAAAAAACGACGATATGAGCCGGATACTCGAAAGCGGCGACCGCAGCATGGCGGGGCGCACCGCGCCGGCAAAGGGGCTTTGTCTGAACAGGGTATTCTACCCGGAAAGCATAAGGAGCAAAGATGGGAGCTTTTTCGGAATTCAGGGATAAAAAACCGAAAAAACGCAAAAACGAAACGCCGTCCGTAGAGGAGTACTATATCTCGCTCGCCCGGAAAACGGCGGTGCTTCGCTATGCCTGCCTGATATTGATCGTTCTGCTTATTGTTTATTCCCTCTCGTTCAGAAACGATGTCATCACGATCGACAACTTCCGATATATGCTGAAATTTATCGACATAAAGGGCGATGCCGATGCTCCGAAGGGCACCGCGCTCAGCTTCGACGGTTCATCCGGAAGCAAGGGTCTGCTTTACAAGGGCGACCTCGCGGTCATAAACGATTCCGGGCTCACCGTTGCCGGGTGGGACGGCAATATCCTGCTCCGGAGCAGCTTTTCCTACGACCATCCGATAATAGCCGAAAACGGCATAAACCTTTTCTGCTGCGATATGGGGAGCAAGGAGGTGCGGATATACAATTCCTATTCGCTTATCAGCACCGTAACATTTGATTACCCCGTGCTCGATCTTGCCGTTTCGCAAAGCGGCGGCTTTGCGGTTGTCGGCTCCTCGAAGGGCTACCGCAGCGCGGTATTCATATACGATAAGGAATTCCGGCTTGTGTTCACCCGCAATGTCGGCGACAAGTATGTGGATTTCGCGGACATTTCCGCAAACGGAAAGAGCTTTATCACCGCGGCGCATTACTCCTCCGACGGGCAGCTCACGACACTCGTTTCGCGGTTCGACACCGATGTAAGCGACGAACCGCTCGAAACAAAGGAATTCATAGGCGAGATGCCGCTCGGCATATATTACACCGAAGGGGGCTATGCTCTGCTTACGGACAGCGCTCTGCGCCGCTTTGATAACGACGGGAACGAAATCAGCGCCGTGAGCTTTTCCGGCAAAAAGCTGCTTTCCGGCAGCTTATACGGCGAAAGATCGCTTATCTGCTATGCAAAGGAAGGGCTTTCCGGCGGGACTGTCGCCTGCGTTTACAATTCCGACGGCAGCCTTGCCGCCACGCGGGAATATCCGTCCGCTCTGAACGCCGCGGTTATCAACGGAGACAGGCTGTATGCCGTTTACCCCGGCAGGCTCTGCATTGCCGATATTGCCGGCGGGGGCAACGAGGTTTATTCGGTACCGACATCGTTTTGCGACATTATTCCCGACGGTAGCAACATAATTCTGTTTTCGAACAACGAAGCGGATTATTTCATCCCCGAAAATTTCGATAAGGCGGAGGATACTCAATGAACTGGATACTTGATATCATCTGTATCGCGATAATCACGCTGACGATCGCGTTTGCCGTAAGGAACGGATTTGTCAAAACGCTGGTCAGCGCCGCCTCGTTTCTTATCGCGGTATTCATAACCTTCTGCTTTGCCTCGCAGCTTTCGGATGCGCTGCGCAGCACCCCCGTGGCGGACAGGATCCGGGAATCGACCCGCGAAAAGATCGAAGATCTTGTGCTTGAAAGCACGGGAAGCGGCGAATCGCTGCTGAACGGCGAAAATGAAGCCTTCAATACCCTGCTCGGGCTTGCCGGATACAGCATTGACGAAGCGCGAGAATGGGTAAAAGGCGAAAGCCATGACTCGTTTGCCGCCGTGATCGCGGATAAGATATCCGAACCGGTCATAGGTGCGGTCTGCACCGCGCTTGCGATAATAATTCTTTATTTCGGAACAAAGCTCGCACTGGCTGTCGCCGCGTGGCTGCTCGACAAGCTGATGAAGCTGCCGGTGCTCCGCTCCTGCAACAAGCTGCTCGGCGCGGTGCTCGGCGCGGTGCTTGCCGTCATGCGGGTAATGCTGTTCTGCTTTATCGCAAATATAATCATTTCCAATGCGGAATTTCTGGGGGCGGATGCGCTTCGCTCGATCGACCCGCAGAAAACGCTGATTTTCGCATTTTTCAGCGGAAACAGGCTGTTTTCCTTTTTCTTGAAATAAACGGAGGAACAAATGAAATTCAAAAGACAGATACCGAACATACTTTCCGTGATAAGGCTGTTTATGATACCCGTTTTTGCGGTATGCTATTTCAGGTACGATACGGGCTACGGCCCGCTCGTCGCCGCAGGCGTATATATACTCGCATGGGCGACGGACATTCTCGACGGATACCTTGCCCGCCGCAACAACTGGATAACCGAACTCGGGAAAATACTCGACCCGCTTGCGGATAAGCTGATGCAGCTTACCGCCGCCGTCTGCTTCACCGTGGACAACAGGGTGTTTCTGATGCTGCTCATACCGCTCGTTATAAAGGAACTCGCAATGCTTTGCGGGGCGCTTCTGATAATGCGCACGCAAAAGACGGTCGAACCCTCGCACTGGTACGGCAAGGCGGCAACGGTCATCATATTCCTCTGCTCGATGATAAGGATACTTGTCCGCGGCAACGGCACGCTTGATCCGGTGCTCGCCGTAATCATGCTGTGCGTGATGGTGTTCGCGCTTATTATGTATTATTTCAAGGATTTCAAGGGGAAATACAAACTCAGTTTCCGCAGACAATAAGAGGTGCTCACACTAAATGGAATTCAGAAAATGTTCACGCTGCCATATCCGCCCGGCGATAATTTTCGTTCAGAAGAACGAGGGCGGAAAGATCACAAGCGAGGGCTTCTGCATCAAATGTGCGCAGGAGCTCGGGATAAAGCCGATAGATGATATCATAAACCAGATGAATATGAGTCAGGAGGATATCGACGCGCTTTCGGAGGGCATGTCCGGGCTTATGCCCATGGCGCAGGATGACGACGACGACGATAAAAACGGCCGTGCGCCCTCCATCGACCTCGGATCCTTCTTCGGGGGCAAGAACGCCCCGGTGCAGGAAGAAACCGGTGACACCAAGGCGGAAAAAAAGCAGAAGCGCCGCGGAACGAGCTATTTGCAGGATTTCTGCATTTGCCTCACGGAGCGCGCGCGCGAAGGAAAGCTGGACAACGTTATCGGGCGCGAAAAGGAGCTGGAACGCGTTATACAGATACTCACCCGCCGCCAGAAGAACAACCCCTGCCTTATAGGCGAACCGGGTGTGGGCAAAACCGCCGTTGCGGAAGCGCTCGCACAGAGGATCGCTTCCGGCGATGTGCCCTACAAGCTGCGCGGCAAAGAAATATACCTTGTGGACATGACGGCAATGGTAGCCGGGACACAGTTCCGCGGCCAGTTCGAAAACCGCATGAAGGGGCTTATCGATGAGACAAAAAAGAGCGGAAACGCCATACTTGTTATCGACGAGGTACATTCCATTGTCGGCGCAGGTAATGCAGAAGGCGGCATGAACGCCGCAAATATCTTAAAGCCGGCACTTTCCCGCGGGGAAATACAGCTTATCGGCGCGACGACGCTTTCGGAATACCGCCAGTATATCGAAAAGGATGCCGCGCTCGAACGCAGGTTCCAGCCCGTAACGGTGAACGAACCCTCCGTGGACGACACGGTAAAAGTACTTTCCGGCATAAAGAAATATTACGAACAGCACCACGGTATAAAAATACCCGACAGGCTCATCCGCAGGATAGTCACGCTTTCGGAGCGTTATATAACCGATCGCTTTCTTCCGGATAAGGCTATCGACCTTATGGACGAAGCCTGCTCGCATCAGGCGATGCATTCGGAGGTCATAAACGAGCTTAACGCCGTGGGCGAGGATCTCAAATCGGCGCGCACGGAGCTGGAAGCTCTGGAAGGAAAGACCGAGCCGAACGAGGATGATTACCGCCGCATTGCCGACCTGAAAACCGCGGTTTTGCAAAAGCAGAACCGGTTTGACGAGCTTTCCGCACAAAGGGATAAGATCGAGCTCACGGACGATGAGATCGCACGGGTGATCGAGGTTTGGACGGGTGTTCCCGCAAGCAGCATAACCGAAAGCGAATTCAACCGTATCGACAGGCTGGAATCGGAGATAAAAAAGCGCATTGTCGGTCAGGACGATGCGGTCGATGCCGTTGCGAGGGCGATAAAGCGCTCCCGCGCGGGGATATCCTACAAGAAAAAGCCGGTATCCTTTATTTTCGCCGGCAGTACCGGCGTGGGCAAGACCGAGCTTGTAAAGGTGCTTGCGAATTATCTTTTCGATTCGCCGGAATCGCTTATACGTCTCGATATGAGCGAGTTTATGGAAAAGCATTCCGTTTCGCGCATTATCGGTTCGCCCCCCGGATACGTCGGTTACGACGATGCGGGGCAGCTCACCGAAAAGATACGGCGCAAGCCGTATACCGTCGTGCTTTTTGACGAAATAGAAAAAGCCCACCCCGACGTAATGAATATACTTTTACAGATACTCGATGACGGGCGCATAACCGATGCGCACGGCAAGGAGGTCAGCTTCGAAAGCACCGTGATAGTTATGACGACGAACGCGGGGAGCAACGAATCCGGTACGGTGGCGGGGTTCGGCGAAAGTGTAAAAACCAACGAACGTGCGCGGGTGATGAAGGCGCTCGAAGGCTTTCTGCGCCCCGAATTTATCAACCGAGTGGACGAAATAATCGTTTTCAACCGGCTCACAAAGGATGATTTCCGTGCGATATGCCGCATAATGCTCGGCGATCTCGCCGGGGTGCTTGCCGAAAAGGGCATTGCCCTCGAATACGGCGAGGATACGGTCGGATATATCGCCGAAAAGGGATTTTCCGAAAAGTACGGAGCACGCAACCTCCGCCGGCTCATACAGACCGAGCTGGAGGATCCGATCGCCTCGAAGATCATCGCCTCCTACCGCAACGGCGTAACGAAGGTACGCGCCCGCGTTTCAGACGGCAAAGAAGTGATAGAAACCGAATAAACAGGAAGTTTGCTTTATGGCTGAAAACCGAAACGGAAAACTGAAGATACACACCGTTTACGGCAACGGTGAAAGCGCCTTTTCGCCGGAGGAAATGCAGCCGACGGAGGTCGCGGAGGCGCTTGAAAGCGACCTTGCCTTCGGCAAGACCGAAAAGCAGGTGCGCAAGGCGCGGCGGATGTTCGGAACAAACGATATCCGCAGTGATTTTGCTCTTTCCTTCCGCGACAGCCTGAAAAATCAGTTCCGCGGAATGACGGGCATATTCCTTGCGCTGTGCTCGGCGATGATGTTCGCCTTTGAACCGCAGCGGTATGTTTATCTTGTAACGGCGATAGCATCGCTGATGATAATCATCCTGAATGCCTTTCTTGCCTACCGTGCAAATCTTGCGCTGCGGCTGCCGAAGCGGTATTCATCGCTGAAAACGCAGGTAATACGCAACGGCGCGCCCTTTGTAACCGACAGCCGCGGGCTTGTTCCCGGCGATCTGATATTGCTTGAAGAGGGTGTTATGGTTCCCGCCGATTGCAGGATCGTGGATGATATCGGGCTTGAGGTGATGGAAACCCATGTGAGCGGAGCGGAAGCACCCGCAAAAAAGGATGGGCGCTATATCGCACGGGAAGGCCCCGAATCGGTCTGTGCGAACATGGTTTATGCGGGAAGCATTGTCACATCGGGGCACTGCACGGCGATAGTCTGCCGTACCGGGCGCGACACACTCACAAGGCGGATAAGCGACAACGGCAAGGCTTATATCCCCGGAATACTCCTGGGTGTGCAGAAGCTTTCCAAGCTGCTTTCCGTGTCCTCCGCAGCCGCCTGCTTTGCGCTGCTCATGGTCGGAATAATGACAGGCTCCGACATAACCGAAAGCTTTATCCCCGCGCTGCTTATCACCGCCTCCTCGCTTTGCGACGGACTGGTTTCGCTGTGCTCCTCCTCGCTCGGGTTCGGTGTGCGAAAAACGGCGGAATACGGCATAATCATAAAGAATTATTCCAAAATATCGGATCTTGCACAGGTCGATACAATTATGTGCGGCAAAAACCTTGCCTTCCCGCCGAAGCGGATCTCGCTTACCGGAATGTATTTTTCCGGCAGAAATTACGACCGCGAAAAGCGCCCGGATGAGGATGCGCTCGAGCTTCTCACGCTGATGCTCGCCTGCTCGGATGCACGCAAGGTGACCGCTGCCGAAAAGAAGCTCCGCCACGGGATGCCGGAATACATAGGCACACCCACCGACAACGCAATAGTCGATTATTTCGGCGAATGGGGCAAGACGATCGGCGACATAGGCGATCGCTATATACGCATGGATGCGGAATATGCGATATCCGGCGAGGTTTCGCGGATAATGGCGCTGCGCGGCGGAAAAAACACGGTCATACTCCGCGGCTCGCCCGAAAACGTTCTTTCGCGGTGTGTCGGCTATTCGCTGGACGGTACGGATTACAAATTAAGCGATTTCACGCGGAAAAAGATACTCAACGCCGTGCTCGATTCCGCAAGGACAAACGCAATATTGCAGGCTGTCGCCGTGGGCGAGACCGAAGCGACCGCGCTGCGTGATATCGATTCCGAACAGAGGCTTATATTCAAGGGCTTTGTTTCGTTCAGCAGCTCGCTTGACCCGGGCGTTGCCGAAGCGGTGTACAATTGCGAAGCGGCGGGGATAGAAACCGTCGTCAGCTCGACCGATGCCTATTACCCCGCACTCAACTCGGCAAAAAGCGCCGGGATCATAACCGACGAAAGCCAGATAATCACCGCCACGCAGCTGAGATCGTGCAGCCGCGGGCTTGTGATCGCCAACACGCCGTATTACCGGCTGTTCCTTAATATCGACGATGACGAATGGCTGGATGTGCTGAACATCCGCCGCGAAAACGGAAAAACAGTGCTTGCCTCCGCCGAAAGGCTGACCGAGCTCCCGCTGATGAAGCATTCGGATGTTTCGGTCGTGCCGGAGGATTCCTGTGATACGCTCCGTCAATCTGCGGATATGCTCATGCTCGGCAGCGGCATAAATCTGCTTGCGGACGGCATACGCGGCGCAAAAACGGTCTGCCGGAGGATACGCTCCGTCGCCGCATATATATTTTCCGGCATGGTCATGATGTTTATCGCACAGATACTCGGTGTCTCGGTGTTCGGTACGCCTGTGTTCCGGGCACAGGATGTGCTGTTCGGCGGGCTGATCTGCAACGCGGCTTTTGCCGCCGCGCTTGCGTTTGAACCGCAGAATATCAAAAACCTGCGCGAAAAGCATTCGCCGCGCCAGTCGCGCGTGATATTGCTGTATTCGCTTGTGTTTTCGGTGCTTGCCGGCGTTATGCTGTTTTGCTGCTTCGCCGTCACGCACAGCTATACCTGTTCGCTGATCGCACTTACGCTCACGCTGTTCCTGCACGCCGGTTCGGTATGCGAGTGCGACGGAGTTATCGCCCAAAAGCGCTTCGGCAGCCGCCTGCTGTGGCTGTGCGGGCTTTGCGCGGCGGTGCTGATTGCGGCTTTGATATTCACAAAGCCCGGTCATTCGATTTTCGGATACGGTGTCCCAGTACCCGCGAATCTGCTTGTTTCGCTTGCTTTTGCAGTATTTTTCGTACTGCCGGCACAGATATTATTATTTTTCGTTTTGCGCCGCAGGGCAAAAAAGCCCGCGGGCGCGATCACGGAGGAAAGGAGTGACAACGATGAAGATAACGGCTGATATGCTCGTCGGCAAGGTACTTGACGAACACCCCCAGCTCGCGCAGTATTTTCTTGATATCGGAATGCATTGCCTCGGGTGCCCCATGTCCCGCGGGGAAAGCATTGCCGAAGCCTGCAGCGCGCACGGTCAGGATGTAAATGCACTGCTCGAAAAGCTCAACGCGGCTATATGACGGGAATTCAAGAAAACGGAGTTCGAAAATGAAAAGCACATTTTTCAGCGATTTCAAAAAGTTTATCGCCAAGGGCAACATCCTTGACATGGCGGTCGGCGTTGTGATCGGCGGAGCGTTCGGGAAGATAGTTTCCTCGCTCGTTGCCGACATAATCACCCCGCTGATCTCGCTGCTCACCGGCAAGGTGAACCTCGCAGAGCTTTATGCCGTAATGAAGTATCCCGAAGGCGTTACCGCCGCCGACGCGCTCCCCGCAACAGCTGCGGAAGCAAAGGCTGCGGGCTACGCTATACTTACCTACGGCAGCTTTCTCCAATCCGGTATTGATTTTCTCCTTATAGCTCTTTCGGTATTTACCGTGCTCCGCATTATTATAAAGAGCAAGGAAAAGATGGAATCTCTCCGCAAGAAGGAAGAGGAGGAAGCCCCCGCAGAGGAAGCGCCCGCCGAACCGACGGTGGAGGAAAAAACGCTTGAGACTCTTAACGAGATTAAAGTGCTCCTTGAAAAAGGCGGTAAATAAATGCTGCTTATCGGGATCGACGGCGGGGGCAGCAAAACCGATTTTCTGCTCTGCGACGGCGAGCTTAACGAGCTCGCACGGTATTACGACAGCCGTTCCAACCCGAACGATATCGGTATTGAAAACGCAGCCGCGCTGATAAAGCGCGGCGTGAACGCACTTTGCGACAAGGCGGGGGTCGAACCGCGCCTTGTCGATGCGGCGTTCGCCGGTATTGCGGGTGCCTCATCGGGGGATAACGCGGCACTGCTCGGAAACGCGCTGCGAGACGTGCTTCCGAGCGCAAAAACGCTTGCCCTGCACGACGGAATAAACGTGCTTTACGGCGCGTTCCCCTTTTGCGACGGAGTAAGCATTATCTGCGGCACGGGAAGCAGCTGCTTTGTCAAAAAAGGCATGGACATTTACCGGATCGGCGGATACGGAGCATTTGACCTTATCGGAAACGGATATGAGATCGGCAGGGCGGCGCTCGCTCATGCGCTGCGCACGGCGGACGGCCGCGAAGCCGAAGGGCGGCTCGAAGCACTGCTGCACGAACGCTTCGGCGCGGATTTTGTCGCCGCGCTGGATGAAATGCTCCGGCTCACGAAAAACGAAATAGCCGCAATTGCGCCCACGGTTTTTTCCGCCGCGCATTCGGGAGATCAAAATGCCGTAAGGATCATCAACGATAATATGGAATATATCGCGGGGATGGTTTGCCGTGCCGGCGATTATTTCGGAGGCGGGTACAGTGTCGCCCTTGCGGGTGGGATATTGAACGACCCGCTTGCGTTTGATCTGCTGCGCAGAAAAACCGATGCAAGAGTGCAGTTTGTAAAAAGTAAACTCGCACCCTCGTTCGGCGCCGCAGCGCGAGCCAAACAGCTATTGACAGACGAATAAAATAAGTTTATTATATATTTTGTTATCGAAACGAAATCCAAGGAAAGAGGAACCGCTATGGATATTAACGAAGCAAACGAGCTTCAAACGATACGCCATTCCGCGGCGCACATTCTCGCGCAGGCGGTAAAGCGTCTTTACCCGGAAACAAAACTGGCGATCGGACCGGCGATCGAAAACGGCTTTTATTACGATATGGACAGCCCTGTCGTTTTCACTCCCGAAACGCTCGAAACGATCGAAAAGGAAATGCAGAAGATCGTAAAGGAAAATCTCAAGATCGAACGCTTCGTTCTTCCGCGCGCCGAAGCTTTGGAGCTTATGAAGGATGAACCCTATAAGACCGAGCTTATAAACGAGCTCCCCGAGGGCGAGGAGATTTCCTTTTACAAGCAGGGCGAATTCACCGATCTTTGCGCCGGCCCCCATGTGAGCTATACGAAAAAGGTAAAGGCTTTCAAGCTTTTGAACGTCACCGGCGCTTATTGGCGCGGCGACAGCAGCAACAAAATGCTCCAGCGTATCTACGGCACCGCCTTCAAAACAAAGGAGGAGCTCGAAGAATATGTAACCATGCTCGAAGAAGCGAAAAAGCGCGATCACCGCAAGCTCGGCAAGGAGCTCGGTCTGTTTATGCTGCTTGACGAAGGCCCGGGGTTCCCCTTCTTCCTTCCCAACGGTATGATACTCAAAAACCAGCTTATCGAATACTGGCGCGAAATCCATAAAAAGTACGGCTATGTCGAGGTTTCCACCCCGATGATACTCAACCGCGCTCTTTGGGAAAGAAGCGGGCATTGGGCACATTACAAGAAGAATATGTACACCACCGTTATCGACGGCGAGGATTATGCCATCAAGCCGATGAACTGCCCCGGCGGAATGCTTGTTTACAAATCCGAAATGCATTCCTACCGCGATCTTCCCCTGCGTGTGGGCGAGCTCGGGCTTGTTCACCGCCACGAGCTTTCGGGCGCGCTCCACGGGCTGTTCCGCGTGCGCTGCTTCACTCAGGATGATGCGCACATATTCATGACGCGCGACCAGATGAAGGACGAGATCGAAAACACCGTGCGGCTTTTCGATGAGGTATATTCCCTCTTCGGGCTCGAATATCAGATAGAGCTTTCCACCATGCCGGAGGATCACATGGGCGACGATGCCGATTGGAGCTTCGCGGAGGAAACGCTCAAAGGTGCCATCACCGAAATGGGCAAGGATTATATCATAAATGAGGGCGACGGCGCATTCTACGGCCCCAAGCTCGATTTCCATATCAAGGATTGCCTAGGAAGAACCTGGCAGTGCGGCACGATACAGCTCGACTTCCAGCTTCCCGAAAGGTTCGAGCTTGAATACACCGGTGCCGACGGCGAAAAACACCGCCCGGTTATGATCCACCGCGTGGTGTTCGGCTCGATCGAGCGCTTCATCGGCGTCATCACCGAGCATTTTGCCGGCGCGTTCCCCACATGGCTCTCCCCCGTGCAGGTCAAGGTCATGAGCATTACCGACCGCAGCGCCGAGTACGCAAAGTCCGTTGCCGAGAAGCTTGCGGCCGCCGGCGTGCGCGTCGAGACCGACCTTCGCAACGAGTCCATCAAGTACAAGATCCGCGAGGCTCAGCTCCAGAAGCTGCCCTACATGCTCGTCATTGGCGACAAGGAAGCGGAAAACGGCACCGTCTCCGTGCGCGACCGCACCGGCAAGACCGTCTACGGCGTTCCCATGGACGAGTTCACCGCGAACATCTGCGACGAAATACACAGCCGCAAAATGTAATTTATATAAGTAGACTTTTCGCGAAGCTCAAAAAAGAATAAATTACACTCACCCTCACAGAATATGTGAGGGTGATTTTTATGAGCAAGGAAAGAAAAAAACTGGTGCTGGCGCTCGCGATAATTTTCGCGCTGAATATTTTCATCATCGCGCTCGCGAGAAACGCGTCGGCAGATCTTTATAAGAAGGGAAGCTCCGGCACGACGGTAACGGAGATACAAAAACGCCTGAAAAGCTGGGGATACTACTCCGGCGCGGTGGACGGCGTGTTCGGCAGCCAGACGGAAAAGGCGGTAAAGTATTTTCAGCAGCAAAACGGCCTGACCGCGGACGGACAGGTCGGCAACCAGACTCTCGCGGCGCTCGGCATAACGCCGACGGGCGAAAGCGGCGGCAGCGGCGGCGGAGGATCTTCCTCAAACGACGAATATCTCCTCGCAAGGCTCATTTCCGCCGAGGCGAGGGGAGAGCCGTATACCGGACAGGTCGCGGTCGGCGCCGTGGTACTCAACCGCGTCAACCACCCGTCCTTTCCGAACAGCATCTCCGGCGTCATCTACCAGTCCGACGCCTTCACCTGCATGTACGACGGCCAGTTCGACCAGCCCATCGCCGAGAGCGCTTACCGTGCCGCGCGCGACGCGCTCAGCGGCTGGGATCCGAGC
>USHI01000032.1 GCA_900554405.1 uncultured Eubacteriales bacterium
TTCTCGCTCTGGCCCACCTTCTGGGACACACGGGCGGCCATCGGCACAGCGGAAACGCCTGCGGAACCGATCAGCGGGTTGACCTGGCCGCCGGTCACGGCGTACATCACCTTGCCGCACAGAACGCCTGCAGCGGTACCAAAGGAGAAGGCGATCAGACCCAGCACGATGATGAACAGGGTGCGGGTGTTCAGGAAGGTGTTGGCACTGGTGGTGCAGCCCACAGACAGAGCCAGGAAGATGGTGATGATGTTCATCAGCTCGTTACCGGCAGTCTTCTGGATACGATCCACAACGCCGCACTCCTTCATCAGGTTGCCCAGCATCAGCATACCGACCAGAACGGCGGCATCCGGCACAATGAGGGAAACGATGATGGCGACCATGATGGGGAAGATGATCCTCTCGGTCTTGGACACAGTGCGCAGCTGCTTCATCACGACGGTACGTTCCTTCTTGGTGGTCAGTGCCTTCATGATGGGCGGCTGGATAACAGGCACCAGCGCCATGTAGCAGTATGCGGCAACTGCGATGGAACCCAGCAGGTGCGGGGCCAGGCGGGTGGTGACGAAGATAGCGGTCGGGCCGTCGGCACCGCCGATAATACCTATCGCGCAGGCTTCCTTTGAGGAGAACCCGAGCAGGAGCGCGCCGAGGAACGCCGCGAAAACACCGAACTGAGCGGCAGCGCCGAGCAGAAGGCTTTTCGGGTTGGAAATAAGGGGTTTGAAGTCGGTCATGGCGCCGACACCCATGAATATCAGGCAGGGGTAAATGCCAAGCTTGACACCGAGGTAAAGGTAATCGAGCAGACCGCCGTGAGCGGCAAGCTCACCCCAATTGATGTTCGCAGAGCTTTCCTGAATGAAGTAATTCATGTGGAAGATCCCTGCGTTGGGAAGGTTTGTAAGGAACATACCGAACGCTATCGGCAAAAGAAGAAGCGGTTCGAACTTAAATTTGATCGCAAGCACCATAAGCACAAAGGAAATTGCGATCATTATAAGACTGGGCACGAGCTCCGAATTGCTGAAAGCAGATGAATCGAATATTCCTTTGATAGAATCAATTATCATCTGTCTGTCTCCTGTTCTTTTGCAAGATTTCAGCCGAGTACGAAGAGCACGTCGCCGGAATTAACGGTGGCGCCTTCGCTCGCGGAAACCGAAACAACGGTTGCATCGCTCGGAGCAAGTATTTCGTTTTCCATCTTCATTGCTTCGATAACGCAAAGGAGATCGCCCTTCTTGACTGCCTGGCCCTGCTTTGCGGCAACCTTGAGCACTGTTCCGGGAAGCGGAGAAACAACGCTGTTTCCGCCTGCGGGTGCAGCTGCGGGAGCAGCCTTGGGAGCTTCGGGAGCCTTTTCCGCCTTCTTTTCGGGGGCGGGAGCTGCGGTATTAACCGCCACGTTGCCGGCATCTTCGACGACAACTTCATATTTGGAACCGTTTACGGTTACTATATACTTTTTAGCCATTTTTATATTCTCCTCTTTCAGTCGATCTTGTTGATGGAAATAATGTTAAGGTTTGCTTCGCTGTCGCCCCGTTCGGCGGCAATTGCGGCACTGACGACCGCGGCGGTGAGCTCCTCCGCATCGTTGGCTGCTGCGGCGCTTACTGCGGGAGCCGCGTTTGCTGCGGGCGCTTTATCGTTGCTTTTTTTTGCAAAGATAAGCTTGGAGATATTGAGCACGATCATGAGTATTATGAGCACCGAAAATACGATACACATACCGAGCACCGTGATCTGGAGCCCCTGTTCGAGCCTTTCCCCCATTGTGCCTTCTTCGGGCAGATTTTCATCGGTTCTTCTGGAAAACTCTTTTGCAATGCTGCTCTTTGTACTGGTGCTTTCCGCTGCTTCGGAGGCTTCGTTCGCGGTGCCGCCGGGTGCGGCTTCCGCACCGGCAAAAACTGCCGTGAGCGAAACGATCAGAAGGGCGAAAACAAGAATACACAGCATCTTTCTGAATACGGATGACAAAGTGTAAACACTTCCCTTCCGGAAAGGCGGGGTTCGTATTCCCCATTCTTTCCCATTTTAATTTTACTGTTATGATACACCATTCGGAACCGAAAATCAACACCTATTTGCCGGTAAAGAACATTTTTTTTGAAAATACTTGTCAATCCGCGCCGCTTGTGATATCATAGAACCACTATATACAGATACGGAGCAAATAAATGAACGCAATTGACAAAGATATCGACCATATCCTTATTACAAAGGGCGCTCTTGCCGAAAAAATCGCCGAAATGGGCAGGCTTATTTCAGAGGATTACAAAGGCAAAAAGCTCCTTGTTATCGGCATACTCAAAGGTTCTTTTGTTTTTATGTCCGACCTTATACGCGCTGTCGACGGCGATGTTTCCGTCGATTTCATGGTCGTTTCGTCATACGGCTCCGGAACGGCATCCACGAACAGCCTCAATATCCGTCTTGATCTCAACCGTCCGCTCGACGGGCTCCATGTTCTGATCGCAGAAGACATACTGGACAGCGGCAACACGCTTGCAAAGGTAAAGAATTTACTTTTGCAGCGCAAGCCGGCTTCACTGCGCATTGCCGCGCTGCTCGACAAACCCTCGCGCCGGCAATCTCATGTTGACCTCGATTACTGCGGCTTTTCCATTCCGGATGAATTTGTTGTCGGCTACGGGCTTGATTATGCCGAAAAATACAGAAATCTCCCCTATGTCGGCGTTCTTAAACGCAGCGTTTACGAAAAATAATCTTTTGTCGCGCAAAGCGGCGGGCATCATGCCCGCCGCTTTTTTATGCCGCGCACGCAAAAAAAGGAAGAGGCATTCCGCCTCTTCCCTTGCTTTTAATACTGTGATCAGCTGAGATCCTGCTTCATCTGGTCGATAGCTTCCTGAGCCTGGGATTTTACCGCTTCGAGGCTGGAAACGATATCGGAAGAACCGTTCTGAGTAAGGGTCATGAACATGTTCTTCATACCGCCGAAGTCATAGCATTCGCCCATATCGTAAACGATATTGTCGAATATGATGTCGAGCATTCTCTGGCTTTCGTCATCGCGGGTGTCCTTGTATCTGAGGTTGACTTCATAATACGCGGGAGTGATGTAGTTCTTTGCCCATGCGGAGTAAGCTTCGAGCATATATGCGGAGAATTCCGGATCCTTTGCGCTGGTGGGGATCGCAAAGCCGACGGTTTCGCCGGTGGTGCAGTAGGAACGATACTGTTCCTGGGTGGAATCCATCAAGGGCATCGGAAGAATACCGAATTCGATCTGGCTGCGGGTTCTGAGCTTGGTGGTAGCGGAGAACGCGGACGGTCTGAACAGAGCGCGGCCTTCATAGAAAATCGCAAAGGAGGTTTCCCAAATAGGAGTGGGGCATTCCTGTGCATAGACGAGCCACTGGCCGTGACCGCCGGAAAGGGTTTCGAGTATCTTCTGAGCGATGTTTATGGAACGTTCGGTGCTGCCGATGGAAAGCATGGGCATATCCTGAGCATCCTTATCGCATATCTTTTCACCGGAAGAACCGAAGAAGGAGATGCTGTCGGCATAGCCGGTAACCATACCGTAGATGTTGTTATCGGCATCGGGAGTGGAAGGATCGCCTATAACAGCGACCTTCTGCGCCATTTCGATCATTTTGTCGAATGTCCATTCCTTGTTGTCGACAAGAGAATAAAGATCGCCGAGATCGTTCTTGCTTGCCATTTCCTTATTGAAAAGAATGGAGGGCGTGCAGACCTTCGGGAGTATCGTCAGATCGCCGGTGGTGAAATAGATCTTGTTGTTGAAGGAGAAGGCTTCGGTGCAGTTCTGGGAATACCAGGGAGCATCCTTATAGAAATTCTCAAGCGTGGAAAGATCAATAAGGTAATCCTGCCTTGCAAGGCTGGAAAGGCTCGGGAGCGTCGGCATGATAAGGTCATAAAGACCGGTGCCGGAGGAGCAGTCGTTGAGTATAAGCTCGTTGATGTTCTGTTCCTTGACAACTTCGAGCTTCACGCCGTAAAGCTCTTCGACCTTTTCGTTTCTGGTCTTAACCGCGTTGTCGATCAGTTCGCCGTACATGGTGCTGTTTGTCGTGAAGTCGTCCGAAGAATAGGTGCCGTCGCCGCCGCGAACCGCAACGGTGAAGGTCCTGTTGACATATTCCGCTTTTCTGACTTCGTGCTTCGGAACATATTTGCCGGTTTCGGCATCTTTCCAATCCTTTTCGGCATCCGTCGATCCGGAGGTGGTGGATGTGCTGCTGCCGTCGCCGAGACTGAAGTCCTCATCCTTGTTGCAGGCAACGAGGCAGGTGAGCATCATTACGGCAAGCAAAGCAAGCGCAATAAACTTTTTCATTCGTTTTTCTCCTAATGGTAGATTTGTATATGCAACCGACCTTTCAGTCGATAAACATAGCTCTGTTCACGGCGTTGATATACGCCTTGATGCTTGATTTGATAATATCCGTGGAAACGCCCTTGCCGGAATATTCGTTGACTGAATCCGATATCTTTACCCGCACCTCGCCCAAAGCATCCGTGCCGCCGGTGACCGATTTGATACCGTAATTGATCAAACGGAAATCCCTGCCTACAATACGGTTGAGCGCATTGAAGCAGGCATCGATCGGACCTTCGCCAGCCGCGGCTTCCGTGAAGGACTTCCCTTCGCGCGAAAGCGTGATAAGTGCCATTGCCTTGCAATGGTCTCCGCTTTGGGTCTGGTAGGATTCGAGCTCATAACCGTTAACGATCCTTGCATCGAATGCGGCTTCATCCACAAGCGCGCGGATATCATCATCCGTTACATCGGTCTTTCGGCAGGCAAGATCCTTGAAAGCCCGGAATGCCGCTTTTGTGATATCGCTTCCGTAGTGTATATCGAGCTCTTTAAGCTTTTCCTCGAACGCGTGGCTTCCCGAAAGCTTGCCGAGTATGATGCTGCTTTGTTTTATGCCGACCGAACCGGGTTCCATTATTTCGTATGTACGCCTGTCGCTCAGTACACCGTGCTGGTGTATTCCGGATTCATGTGCAAAAGCGTTTTTTCCGACAATGGGCTTGTTCGGTGCAATGTAATACCCCGCAAGAGAAGCCACGGTAGCGGAAAGCTTCGAAAAGCATTCTGTCCTGATACCGGTTTCCAGACCGAATTCGTCAAAGCGCGTTTTGAGCGCCATGACGATCTCTTCGAGCGGAGCATTGCCCGCGCGTTCGCCGATACCGTTCACGGTGCAGTCGCACTGTACCGCACCGGCTTTAAGCGCCGCAAGTGTGTTCGCGGCGGCAAGCCCGAGATCGTTGTGGCAATGCACGGACACCGGAACGCCGGGCAGTCCGGTGCAGATAAACCCGACAAGCCCGCCGAATTCATCCGGCGTGGCATATCCGACCGTATCGGGAATATTGACGGTTTTTGCACCGCATTCAACGGCAGTCCTGTAAACCGAAAGCAGGAAATCGCGATCGGTCCTGCTTGCATCCTCCGCGGAAAATTCGATATCCGAAGCACGCTTCGCGGCGTATGTGACCACTTCCCTTATGCGTTCGAGCAATTCGGAACGCGTAAGATGCAGCTTGTGCTGTAAATGAATATCGCTTGCGGCGATAAATATATGAAGCAGAGGCTTTTTTGCCTTTGAAAGCGCTTCGAGAGCGATGTCTATATCCTTTATATCCGCCCGTGCGAGCGCCGCAACGCCGGCTTCGTTGATATTTTCGGATATACGGGTGACCGCGGTATATTCGTCCGCGGATGCGGCGGGAAAACCCGCTTCGATGATATCGACCCCCGCGGCTTCAAGCGCAAGCGCTATATTGAGCTTGTCGCAGATGCCGAAATTGACTCCCGGCATCTGTTCGCCGTCGCGCAGGGTAGTATCGAATATTCTGATCCTTTTTGACATATCATTACTCCGACCGTACGGCCGGCAGCAGATTATCTGTCAAGCGGAATGCCGACCTTTATAAGCTTTTCTTTGAGGAAATCGACAGCCATGCCGATATCGTCCGCGGGGTTGTCGCCGACTTCGCGCTCGATGGTAAGGTATCCCTTATATCCTATGTCGTTAAGAGCGCCGAGATACTTGTCGAAATCAACGCCGCCCTTGCCGAGCGGAAGCTCCAGCCATGTGGTGTCGCCGGTTTTGATGCCGTCCTTTGCATGGGTATGAACGATATAATCGCGCAGAACATAAACGGCTTTTACGGGGTCGTCGCCAGCGACCATAACGAGGTTTGCCGGGTCGAAATTGACACGGAGCCCCTTAGCGCCGAGCGAATCGAGGAATGCTTTGAGCACGGGTGCCTTTTCCGTGCCGGTTTCGGCAGCGAATACGGAACCGATGCTGTCTGCATATGCGGCAAGCTCGCTTGCGTTCTTTCTCATTTTTTCGAGCCTTGCATCTTCATCGAGATAAAGGTGACCGATATGCGTCGTTACGATATCGCAGCCGAGTTCCTTTGCCTTTTCGAGAACACGTTTGGAAAGATCCACGACCATGTCGTTATCGAGATCCATGCCGAAATCGCCGCAGATTGCCGAAAAAACGAGCCCGTTGGATTCCATGAAATCCCTGACTTCTTTCACGCGGGAAGGAGTAAGCGTGTCGGCGGTGAAATCGCCGAATGTCATGTACTTCTGTACACCGCTGACACCGAGTTTGGAGGCGGCTTTGATGCTGTCTTCGAAGCCGAGACGGAAGGAATCGGAAATAAGACCGATTTTCATAGGTAAATACCTCTCTTTGATTTATGCTTTTTTATTGATTTTCATTCAGTATGGAATCGATGGGAAGCCCGAATGCTTCCATGAATTCCGCAAGGAATATATCCGCTTCCGCACAGTGCATTTCGGCGATAGACTCAGAAAGGCGCAGAGCGGCGATATCAAATTCCGTATTGCCGTAGCGCTTTTCTTCCAAACACTTAATATATGCGGATATCCTGTCTGCCGCTTTGATTATTATGCGTTCTTCATCCGTATAGGAGAAAAGCTCTTCGTAATGTTCCTTGATATCCGGCGGCAGCATGGCGGTGAGCTTCTTTACGGAGGCTTCCTCGACCTTTGCGTATGCACTTTTTGTTTCGGAATTGAAATACTTCACCGGTGTCGGGATATCGCCCGTGAAAATTTCGGGCACGTCGTGAAATATCGCTTTGACGGTGATATGGTCGGTATCGTAGCTTTTGCCGAGTCGGGCATTGCCGAGCTCGCAAAGCGCGTGCGCAAGAAAGCCGACCTCAAGTGAATGCACGGAAAGCCTGTCGGGAATAAGGGAATTCATTATTCCCCACCGCTCGATATGCTTCATTCTGAATAGCATTGCAAAAAATCCGTTGTTCACTATGTTCCCTCGAGGCGCCGCAACACGTCGCATTTTTGTATATAATACCACACTGCTTTGCGTTTAACAAGTATGTAAAGCAAAAAAAATTGTTTTTTTTCGCAGCAGCCGGCAAAGCAAAAAAATTCGCCGAAGATATTGAAAACGGCACGGTTTATGATATAATGGCTTTCGAAAGCAGCGATTGTGCGCAGCACAAAATTCGCCGCAGGGCACGCGGCAGTAAACGGAGACAAGTCACAATGAAGCTCGGACAAATAATGAAAAACATCGCTTTTACCGCAGAGCATTACGACAGCTCGGTCGAGATCGCCGATGTCGTATACGATTCGCGAAAGGTCACGCCGGGCGCACTCTTCGTGTGTATCACCGGATTCCAGGCGGACGGGCACGGCTTTGCCGAAAACGCCTATTCCCGCGGGGCGCGCGTGTTTGCCGTGGAAAAGGATATTTCACTGCCCTCCGATGCGATCGTACTCAAAGTCGAAAACACAAGGATACTGCTTGCGCTCGCAAGCGCAAATTTCTTCGGCAATCCGGCCGAAAAGCTCAATATAATCGCCCTTACCGGGACAAAAGGCAAGACGAGCACCTCCTTTATGCTCAAAAGCATATACGAAGCCGCCGGAAGAAAAGTCGGCGTTATCGGAACCACCGGCACATATATCGGCAGCAGATTTTTCGAAAACGAAAACTCCACGCCGGAATCCTACCTTCTGCATAAGTATTTCGCCGAAATGGTTGCGGAGGGCTGCGACACCGCGATAATCGAAGCGACATCCCAGGGATTTATGCTCCATCGGACATACGGGATCAATTTTTCCACCGGGATATTCACAAATCTTTCTCCCGACCATATCGGCGCGGCGGAACACCGCGATTTCGATGATTATCTCAACTGCAAAAAGCGTATATTCACGCAGAGCGGCCGCATGATCGTAAACGCCGACTGCGAATTTTTCGCGAGGATCATCGAGGGAGCGGTCTGCCCGATCATCACCTACGGCAAAGATGAAAGCGCCGATTTTTCATTTTCCGACCCCGAATTCGGAATACAGGGCAATCGACTTTTGACGACATTCACCTGCCGCGAGCACGGCTGTGACCACCGCATGGGGATAACCGCCCCGGGGTATTTTTCGCTTTACAACGCAACGTCCGCGATCGCGGCGGCACGGCAGGACGGCATCTCCTACGAAGAAATACAGGCGGGTCTTCACACGGCATTTGTAAAGGGGCGCATGGAGATTGTCCCGACGGGAATGGATTATACCGTTATCATCGACTTCGCACATAACGAATACAGTGTCAAAACGCTTTTCGAAACGATAAGGCTCTATAAGCCGAACCGTATAATATCGGTTTTCGGCTGCGGGGGCAACCGTTCCAGGCTGCGCCGCTATTCTATGGGCGAGGTGATCGGCAGGAATTCCGATCTTTCGGTTATCACCTCCGATAATCCGCGTTATGAAAGCGTTGACAGTATCATAGAGGACATTCTTGTCGGTATGTCGCGCACGAACGGCAAATACATCATCGTTCCCGACCGGGCGGAAGCAATAAAAAAAGCCCTTTCCGAGGCCGGAAAGGGCGATGTAGTGCTGCTTATCGGCAAAGGGCACGAGCTTTATGAGGAGATCGAGGGCATTAAATACCACTTCGACGAGCGTGAGGTCGTCCGCGAAGCGCTCAGCGAAGCACTGCCGAAAGATAATTGATTTTGAACCCCTTTGCGGAAAAATTCCTTTCGTATTCGGTTTCGATATTTTCGGAAGCCAATACCGGGTCCGAATGAAGATCGAAGCAGACCTCCGTTATTTCATATCCGCAGGCATTTAAGGTTTCCAGCGAATAATCAAACAGACCCTTGTTATCGGTCTTGAAAAATATCTTGCCCTCCGGGGCAAGTATTTTTTTATACTCCTGCAGAAACATAGGGCTTGTGAGCCGCCTTTTTGCATTGCGCTTCTTGGGCCACGGGTCGGAAAAGTTCAGGTAGAGACGGTCGACCGAGCCCGCCGGAACGAGCTGCGAAATGCTCTCTGCATTTCCGCAGATAAAACGAACGTTTTCGCTTCCGGCGCGGGAAACTCTTTCCATCGCCATCATGAGCACATCCGGAACGAGCTCCATCGCAACAAGGCGCTTTTCGGGGTAAATGGCGGAAAGCCCTTCTATAAAAGACCCTTTTCCGCAGCCAATCTCCAAAAAGATCCCGCCGTTTTCGTTAAAGGCGGAGCCGATATCTATAAACCCTTCTTCGTTTTTGGGCATGAAGAGGTGCTCGACCTTTTCCATGCGTGCTTCTCTGTTTTTCTTCGGGCGCATTCTCATGGCTGTTTTCCCCCCGTGTTTTGTTTTGCTTTTATAATAGCCGCAGAATAAACCTTTGTCAATGAATATTTGCCGGAAAACGACGCAAAATAACAGCAAGGAGGTACTTGAAATGATAATCGACAGAATCGCACTGTTTCTTGTAATAATCGGCGCCGTCAACTGGGGCTCCATCGGTCTTTTCGGTTTTGATATAGTCGCATGGATATTCGGCGGACAAGGCGAAATAGTCAGCAGAATTATTTATACACTTGTAGCGATCAGCGGTCTTTGGCTTATCAGCCTGTTTTTCAGAAACCGCGAAACGGTTGCAGTAACCGAATAAAATCAAAGCCTTCGGTCGTCGCCGCATTTGCGGCGGCGATTGACTTTTTATACGGTATATGATATAATGCCCGCGAAAGGGTATATTATGAGTATTATAGTGTGCAGCGGCATCGCGAAATCATACGGAAACGATGTCGTTCTCGAAAACATATCTTTTTCCGTAAACAAGGGCGATAAAATCGGGGTTATCGGTGTGAACGGCGCGGGCAAATCCACGCTTTTTTCCATAATATCCGGCGCTTCGGAACCGACATCCGGCAGCGTGACCGTCGCCTCCGGCGCGACAATCGGCGTGCTCGAACAGATAAACGATGCCCACAGGTTCGGTTCGACGGTCTTCGAAGCCGCCGTAAGCGCATTTTCGGGGCTGATCGCACTCGAAAAGGAAATATCTCGTTTATACGACCGTGTTAATTCCGGCGAAGAAGCCGTTATAAAGGCGTATACCGATGCGGTGGAACGCTTTAATTCCGGCGGCGGCAACGAATTTCGTTCGAAAACCGCTTCCCTGCTCGAAAAATTCGGGTTCGGCGAGGAAATGCAGCGCGGAAACGCCGATCTTCTCAGCGGCGGCGAAAAAACAAAGCTGCTTATGGCGCGTCTGATACTTTCGGAGCCGGATATACTTCTTCTCGACGAGCCGACAAATCACCTTGATTTTTCCGCCTGCGAATGGCTCGAAAGCTACATATCGGCTTCCAAAAAGACCTTCCTTATCATCTCGCACGACAGATATTTTCTTGACAAGATCACCGACCACACGCTTGAAATATCCCACGGGGTTTCGACAATATACAGCGGCGGGTATTCCGTATACCGCGAAAAGAAGCGTGCACTGGATGCGGCTGCGGCAAAGCATTACGAGCTGCAGCAGCGCGAGATAGCACGGCTTGAAGCGTTTATCGAAAATCAACGCAGGTGGAACCGCGAAAAGAATATCATAGCTGCGGAAAGCCGCCGGAAGACAATAGATAAGATGGTAAAGCTCGAAAAGCCGAAATCGCCCGAAAAGAGCATAAGCTTTTCCATCGCCGGCTCCGGCTCGCGCTCCGAAAGGGTGCTTTCGGTCAGGTCGCTTTCGGCGGGCTTTCCCGGAAGAAGGCTGTTTGACGATCTTTCCTTTGAGCTTCTGCGCGGGGACAGGCTTTTTGTTGTCGGCGCGAACGGAAGCGGAAAATCCACCCTGATGAAGATAATCACGGGAAGAGCAAAGCAGATATCCGGCGCGGTGGAGCCGGGGTACAACCAGACTATCGGCTATTACGACCAGGAACAGCAGCTTCTTACTCAATCCAACACGGTCATCGACGAGATCTGGAGCGTTTATTCCGATAAAACGGCAACGGAGATACGCTCGCTGCTTGCCCGGTTCGGATTTTACGGAAACGATGTTTTCAAATCCGTTTCGGTACTCAGCGGCGGCGAGCGCGCGCGGCTTTCGGTTGCGAAAATGGTTTCCTGCGGAGTAAGCCTGCTTGTGCTTGATGAACCGACAAATCACCTTGATATCGCTTCGAGAGAAATGCTCGGCGAAGCGCTTGCCGCGTACGACGGGACTCTGCTGTGCGTCTCGCACGACAGATATTTTATCCGCCAGCTTGCAAACGGCATTCTCGAAATAGCACCCCAGCCGGATAAAAGCGATTACCGGATTTACAAATGCGGATACGAAGAATATACCATCCTGCGCGGCAACCCCGCCGCCGACGCGCCCGCCTGCCGACAAAAGGCAGCCGCGGGAAAGATGTCCTTCGAGGAAGCAAAGCAGAAAAAGAATCGCCTGCGTTCCGCAAAGGTCAGGTACGAAAAACTCGAGCTCGAGATCGCCGAATGCGAAAAGCAGCTTGCCGATATACGCTCGCGGCTC
>USHI01000033.1 GCA_900554405.1 uncultured Eubacteriales bacterium
TGCGGCTCGAAAACGGCGAAACCGAGCTGATCTATACCGACGGCGTTTTTGTTGCCATAGGGCTTGCGCCGGATACAAAGATCGCGCAGGGGGTTGCCGAAACCGATAAATACGGCTATATCATTTCGGACGAACGCTGCCTTACCGCCGGAAACGGTGTCTTTGTCGCCGGCGACTGCCGCACAAAAAGCATCCGCCAGATCGTGACCGCCGCTTCGGACGGCGCGACCGCCGCGCTTGCGGCGATAGCTTATATTGAGGGAAGATGAAAACGGAAAAGACAAAAAGCAAGAAAGCTTTGAAGATCGTTATTATCATCGTTGCGGTCATATGTCTGTTCCTTCTCGGCATACGCGCCTATTTCAGGCTGCCGGTGGCGGAATATTACCGCAATTCGGAAAAATCCTTCCTTATTCCCGGCATATCGGACGGGGCAGTCCTTCAGGGGCTCGAATACGCAAACGGAAAATTCCTTGTATGCGGATATATGTCCGACGACAGCGCCTCGAAGATATACGTCGTGGACGGGAAGAATAACAGCACCGAAAAAAAGCTCCTTCTGCAAAAGGAGGACGGCAGCGCTTATACCGGGCACGCGGGCGGTGTCGCGGTGAACGGTAAATATGTATATGTCGCCGACGGCAGTGATAAATGCCTTTATGTTTATCTGCTTGCGGATATAGATGCCGACGGCGGCAGCGTAAAAAGCATCGGCTGCTTTTCCACGCTCGTATCCGAAACCGATTATCTTTCACCTGCGTTTGTCACCGTTGCGGACGGCAAGGTGTTTATCGGCGAATTCTACCGCGAAGAGAATTACAAAACTCCCGATACTCACAAGATAAAGACCGCCTCCGGCGACGAAAACCCCGCAATTATCATCGCGTTCGAATCGGATGAAAGCGCTCCCTACGGCATTTCGCAAAAGATCAGCGAGGTATATTCCGTTCGCGGGCTGGTGCAGGGAATGCCCGTCACGGAGGACAGGATATACCTTTCCACCTCCTATGCCGTCGCGTTTTCGCACATTTATACATACGATAAAAAAAGCCCTGCCGACGGCGGAACACTTTCGGTGCTCGGTCAGACGGCAAAGCTTTATGTGCTGGACACCCCCGTTGCCGATACGAAGATCGCTCCGATGTCGGAGGAGATCGTCGTCGTGAACGGCAGGCTGTATGTCATGTGCGAATCGGCTACAAACAAATATATCTTCGGCAAGCTCACCGGCGCACGCTACTGTTATGCGACGGATATAAAAGCGCTTGAAGGCGGGAAATGATCATTTCTTCGCAAAGCGTGTGAGGTAGGGGTTCGTGCGCCTTTCATCCGAAAGTGTCGTCGCGCTCCCGTGGCCGGGGTAAACGGTATAATCACCGGGAAGATCGTAAAGCGCTCGCAGGGATTTTGTGAGCGCTTCTTCATCCCCGCCGAAATCCGTCGTTCCGATGCTGCCCTTGAAGAGCGTATCACCGGTAAACATCATTCCGTCGAAGATATAGCAAACGCTTCCCGGGGTGTGCCCGGGCGTGGGGATAACGTAAAATTCCATCCCTGCGGCGGTGTAGGAGCCCTCCTTTTTGAAGGTGAATTCGGCAGGCTCGAAGGGGCGCGGATCATATTTGATCATGGAACTGAACATATCCCGTTCGGTAAGCATTTCGGCATCCCGTTCGTGTATCGCGACGGGAACCTTGCTTCCGCGCAGGTCGCCCACGGCGAGTATATGGTCGAAATGCCCGTGCGTGAGCAGGATCAGCCGGCATACCGCATCCATGCGGTGCAGAGCATCCTGGATCACGGTGAGCTCGTCGCCCGGGTCGATAACAATGGCATCGCGGCTTTCGCCCGGCTTGATTATATAGCAGTTTGTCGGCATTATTCCGACTTCGACTCTTTTTACCTGAACGTCTTTCATTATACAAAACCTCTTTTGAAGGGATATGCGTATTTTAGCATATCCTTTTGCTTTTGTAAAGCCGTTTTGCGCCGCCGGCTAGCGTGAATACCGGTGCAGTATGGGCGAAATGCTTTTGTATATCGCCATTGCGACAAGCAGCGTGATCATAAGCCGCACAAAGGTGAAGGGCAGATTGAACAGCAGGAGCGATTGAACAAGCGTAAGCTCTCTCCCCGCGATATTGCCGTATGCCGCAAGTATGGCTTCGATGGGAAGAAAGCGTTCATAGACCGGATATGCAATAAAGAGGTTGACGGGAAACCCGACAACGGCGGCAATTGCGCTTCCGGCAAGCCCGCCGATAAACGCTCCGCGGCGGGAATGCACGCGGCGGTAGATGAGCCCTGCCGGCAGCGTGTAGGCAATGCCGATAAGCAGGTTTGCAAGCTCCCCCACGCCGCCGGTGGAGCCGAGCGGAAGGTGGATAAGGTTCTTTACAAGGCATACCGCCGCGCCCCACAGCGGGCCGAGCCCGTAGGCGGCGATAAGCGCCGGTAGATCGGAAATGTCGAACTTGACAAATTCCGGTATGATAAATGCGACGGGAAATTCGATCAATTGCAGCAGTGCGGATATTCCCGCCAGCACGGCGCACAGCGCGATCGAATAAAGTGTTTTGTGCGGCTTTGTGTGATTCATATGTGTTTCCTCCCGAAAAAACAAAACAACGCCCCGCAAACAGGCGGGGCGTTCCTATTTATTGCCAAACGCTTCTTGCATCCCGACTTTAACGGTCGGTTCCGGAATCACACCGGATCGGGAGCGCGGGCGCATGAAGCGCACGGGCTCTTCGCGGACTTTACCGCCGGTGGGGATTTACGCCCCGCCCCGAAGCTCATGCACGATGATACACCAGATGCGGGTGTTTGTCAAGCCTTTTTCGCGCACGGGGGTTATCAAAATGCCCCATGCCTCATAGAATTTACCAAAGAAACGGGGGTGGTGCGCTATCGGAGCAAGCGGCAAAAAAGCATCCGTGCTCAGGCTGTCGGCAATAATGACGGTGTTTTCGCTTGTCTGCAAGCTGCTCGGGGTATTCCTGCGGCTTTACATATCCGCGCGCATCGGCAGCGAAGGCATGGGGCTTTATCAGCTTGTAATGAGCGTTTACGGTATGTTTTCCACCTTTGCCACCGCCGGGTTTACGGTTTCGGTATCCCGCCTTGCCGCCGAAAGGAGCCTTCGTTCGGAGGCGGATTCGGCATCGGTGCTCAGAAATTCCTATTATTTCGCGCTGGGCATTTCCGCCGCTTCGGCTGCTGTTATGTTCTTCTGTGCGGATATCATTGCTTCGCGCTTTCTGGGCGATATAAGGGTTTCCTCCTGCCTGCGGATACTTGCGCTCAGTATGCCCTTCATGGCGCTTTCCGCCTGCTTAAAGGGCTGGTTCATATCAAAGCGCAAGGTCGTTGTCACATCCTCCGCCTCGCTTTTCGAGCAGGTTGTGAAAATGGCGGTCATCGGCGTGTGCATAGGCGTATTCATGGCGGAAACAACTGATATCGGCACGCTGTGCATCGGTATAGTTATCGGAATAACCTGCTCCGAAACGGCTTCTTTTGCTTATCTGCTCGTGATCCGTGCCTTCGGCGCACGGCGTGCGGCGTCGGGAAGTGCATCCGAAAGCCCGCGCAGCGTGCGGCATTCGATAATCTCCGTCACGGCGCCGATCGCCGCCGGGGTATATATTTCCAGTATCCTGCACACCGCGGAAACGCTTCTGATCCCCTTTGTGCTTACGGACTATTCGGGCGACAGGTCTGTTGCGCTGGCGCAATTCGGAAGGATCAAGGGCATGGCGATCCCGATCCTCTTTTTCCCGTTTGCCTTTATCGGAAGCCTTGTTTCGGTTTTTACGCCGGAGATAAGCCGCCTGAATCTGCAGCCCGACCGCCGTCCGCTCGCCGCGCGGATAAGGAGCATAATGGCGGTGGTCACCGTGGGCTCTATCGCCGTCGGCGGGATGTTTTTCTTCCTTCCGGAGGTCATCGGCGAGGCATTTTACCCCGGCGAGGGCACCGGCGGAGCGATAGCGGTCCTGGCGGTCGTCACGCCGTTCATGTATGTCGAAACCGTTGCGGACGGGCTTCTGAAGGCGATCGGCGAACAGGTCAAAACGCTTAAATATACCGTATATAACACGCTGCTCAGGGTCGTGCTGATATTCACGCTTGTTGCCGCACGCGGCGAGAACGGGTATCTTATTCTGCTTGCGGTATCGAACACATTTGCATATTTCCTGTGCCGCATGCGGCTGTTCCGTGTTACCGGGGTAAAGCCGGATCTGCTTTGGGAAATACTGCTGCCGCTTCTGTGCGCCTGCGTTTCCGGCATCGCCGCAAGCGCCGCCGCGGCGTATATGGGCTCTGCCGGAAGAGTCACCTCCGCCGCCTGCGGGATAGCGGTGTATATCGGGATATTTGCGCTTTGCCTGCTGCTCACATCGCAAAAAAGGGTCACACGGGCGGCAAAAGCCTTCGGAGGAGGGAAAGCATGAGCGGTATCGCGGAATTCCGTAAATATCTTCCCGCACGGATAAGCGATGCCGTTTCGCTGCTCCCGCAGGGGATATCGCAGACAGCCAGCGAGCTGCGGCTCCGCGCAGGTATGCCCGCTTCGGTGACCGTCGGCGAAAGAAATCTGCTGTTCGATACCTCCGGCAGAGCGTGCGGCGGCGCAAATGCGCTTCGCGCGACCCGTGCGGAGCTGCTCGAATGTGTTTCGAAGCTCACAAGGGGTTCGCTTTATTCCTGCGAAAATGCCGTTTCCATGGGCTATATCCCGCTGCCGGAGGGGGGCAGAGCGGGGGTCTGCGGCAGGGCAAAGGTATCTGCCGGCAGGGTGGAATGCTTTTCGGAAATAACCTCCGTAAACCTGCGCGTGCACAGGTTCGTGCCGGATTTTGCACTGCCGCTTGCGGAATATTACCGTGAAAACGGTGTCTGCGGCGCCGTGGTGTTTTCGCCGCCTGCCCGCGGGAAGACGACCTTTCTCCGCTCGGCGGCATATATGCTCTCCTGCGGGGAGGGGATCCCGCGCAGGAGGGTCGGCATAGCGGACGAGCGCGAGGAGATTGTCACCCCGGAAACGCGGCTGGGCATCGCGGATGCGCTGATCGGCTCGCCGAAGGGGGAAGCCATAGAGCTGCTTACACGCACCATGTCGCCCGAGATCATCATCTGCGACGAGATAGGCGAATCGGAATGCGAAAGCGTGCTCGCGGCGCAGAACAGCGGTGTCAGCCTTATCGCATCCGCCCATGCCGGTTCGGTGCGGGAACTTTTATCCCGCCGCGGGATAAAGCGGCTGATAGACAACGGCGTGTTCGGTGTGGGCGTGATGCTCGGCGCCGGGTATACCGCCGAGATAACGGAGCTTGAAGTATGAGGGTGCTCGGAGCTCTGCTTGCAGTCGCCTGCTTTTATATCGCCGGGCTGATGATAGCCGCAGAGGAGGGCAAAAAGCTGACCGCGGCGGAATCGCTTTATTCGCTGTGCGTTTATATGTCGAGGCGGATAAGAGCGCAAAGGGAACCGCTGCGCGCGCTTTTCGACAATGCCTCGGATGAATATCTGGAAAATATCGGGTTTCTTCCGCTGCTGCGTTCCCGCTCCGATACCCCGGGCGCGCTCTGGAAGAAGGGTATCGCGCTGCTTTCGCTCACACCCGCAGCCGCGGGCGAGCTTGCGGCCTACGGCGAAACGCTCGGCGAAATACCGCTTGCGGAGCAGGAGCGGAGCAATGCCGATATAATAGCGTATCTGAGAGAATACCGTGATGCTCTTGCCGGGGAAATACCCGCAAAGAAGAAGTGTATCCGCACGGTGGCGCTGCTTTGCGGGCTGCTTGCCGTGATAATAATGCTGTAAAAAACGGAGGAAAGAAATGAATATCGCGCTGATACTGAAAATAGCGGGGGTAGGGCTTATCGTTAGTGTCGCCTGCCAGATATTGCAGAAGAACGGCAGGGATGAGCAGGCGACATTCGTCACCATAGCCGGGGTGATCATAGTCATGCTGATGCTTGTCGGGGAGATAAGCGCTCTTTTCACCGCGCTTCGGAGCGCGTTCGGAATATGAACCCGCTTTCCGCCTGCGCGTTCGGCGTTGCCTGCGCGATACTCATTTCCGTAATAAGGCATTTACGCCCGGAATACGCCTCCGCAGCGGCGGCGGTCGCGGGGGTGGCGGTCGCCGTTTATGCGCTGCGCGGACTTGCCCCGGCGGTGGAATATATGCGCGATACCGCCGCTTCGCTGGGCGCGGAGGATTGCTTTGCGATGATGCTTAAAGCGCTTGCCGTTTCGGTATGCTGCCGGCTCGGCGCCGATACCTGCCGCGATGTCGGCGAAAGCTCGCTCGCCTCCAGGGTGGAGCTTGCGGGGAGGATCGGGATCGTGCTTATAAGCCTTCCCGCCGCGGCGGCGCTGCTGAAAACCGCGCAGGAGCTGATGCAATGAAAAAGGCGTTCGTATTTGTGATTTCGGCGCTGATTTTTGCCGCCGTCGCCTCCGCACGCGCACTTGCTTACGAAAACCCTTTGGCGGAATCCATTGCCTCCGCCGCCGGTGCGGAGGAGATAACCGGCGAATATATCACCCCGGAGGAGGCGCGCGGCGAAAGAAGGATAAACGTTTATGAAAAGGTTATAAGCATTGTTTCGGATACGCTTTCGCAGCGCGGCGGCGGATTGCTTGCGCGGTACGGCGCTCTGCTCGGGCTGGTGGTGCTGTGCTGTGCCGTCAATGCCTTCAAGCCCGCATCCGGTGCGCTGGACAACGCGCTTTCGTTCGCATCCGTCACGGCGGTATCGCTTTCGGCATTTATGGCGATCGAGGATCTTGTCGCAGTCGTCACCGCCTATCTTACGACGCTCACCGCCGCAGTAAGCTCGCTGTTGCCCGCAACGGCGGCGCTTTATATCATGGGCGGAAACCCTTCCGCGGGCGCCGCCTCCGCAAACGCGCTGGCGCTGTTTCTTTCGGCGGTGAACGCGATATGCAGCGGTGTGCTGCTGCCCGTGATGCGCGTTTCCTTTGCTCTTTGCCTTGCCGGCGCCTGCCCGGGCGGGGTGAATCTTTCCTCGGCGGTGAACCTTGTAAAAAACACGCTGACAAGCATAACCGCCTTTGTCTTTACGCTGCTCGGCTTTACGCTGTGGATACAGACTACCGTCGCCGCCGCAACAGATAACTATCTTTCGCGCTCGGTGCGGTTTGCCTCGGGCGTGCTGATACCGGTTATCGGCAATTCGCTGGGCGAAGCCTCGCGCAGCTTTGCCGCTGCGGTGGGGGTTGTCAGGGGTTCCGTCGGGCTGTGCGGAACGGTGATAATGCTTTCCGCCGTTATCCCGCCAATGCTTTTTGCGGTGTTGAACAAGCTGCTGATGCTTGCCGTTTCGATAATCTCCAGGGCGCTCGGGTGCGAACGCGAAAGCCGCTTGCTTTATGATGTCGGCAGTCTTACCGGGGTTCTTATGGCGCTGACGATCGGGGCGGGGGTCGTATCCGTGCTCGGCATGGCGATGTTCCTGAAAATCGGGGTGACTGCATGAAGGGGTATTTCATAGCGCTGCTTGCCGCATCGATCTGCTCGGCAATATGCGTTTCGCTTGCCGGAGAGGGCTATGAAAAGTATATAAAATACGTTTGCGCGCTCGTCTGCGCGGTAATGCTTGTTTCGCCGCTGTGCGGGCTGGATATTTCCGCCGTGCTGCCCGGGGCGGAGCTTTCGGATACCGGTACGCCGGGCGAGCTTGCCGTTTATGAAAACCGGGCATCGGAATATATATCCGAAACGGTTTATTCCGAATACGGAATAAAACCGCTTGGTGTGAACATAAAAATAGAGTGGGTCGGCGAATCGCCCACGGTAACGCATATTTCGCTCGCCCTGCCCGAAGGGAGCGGCAAAGCCGATGCCATACGGGAATATCTTGCCGCGGAATACGGCGGGGAGGTAGAGATAATCGGAAGCTAAGGAAAGCATCGTAAAGAGAATAAAAAGGCTTGCCGCACACAAGGCGTTTTTTCCCGCCCTTGCGGGGCTGATCGCCGGTATCGTGCTGCTTTTGTGGCCGTCGGAAAGCGCCCCGGAGGCGCAGCATACGGTGCAGGCGGACCCGACGGGCGATTACTGCGCGCTGCTGGAAGCAAAGGCGGAATCGCTTATCGGTATGCTGGACGGGGTGAAGGAATGCCGCGTGGTGATAACGCTTGCAAAGGGGTATGAATATGTATATGCCTCCGATCAGCGCGCCCGCGGGAGCGGCGACTCGCGCGAGGTGGAAAAGACCTATGTGCTTGCCGCGGAGTCAAATCCCGTGCTTCTGAGGGAAACGCCGCCGGTCGTTGCGGGGGTCGCGGTGGTATGCCGCGGCGCTTCCTATGAAACGCAGTACCGGATAATCGAGCTTATGTGCGCGCTTTTCGATATCGGCAGCAACCGCATAAGCGTTCAGACAGGTTAATCATTTGTTGGAGGTAGCATAATGAACATCAACATCAGAGAAAAGGTAAAAAGCATTCGTGAAAAGCTCCGCGAGACCGATTGGAAAAAGCTTGTCGGCACAAAGGCGTTCATAACCGTCGGCTGTATCGTCGTTATTTGTGTCGCCGTGCTCGTGAGCACGCTTATCGGCAAAAGGAACGGCGAAACGCCCGCCGGCGAGGATGGCAACAAGGTGCTCGGAAACACGCTGCTTGTGGATGCCGAAAGCAAAAAGCCGGATACCGCTGCGGGCGATGAATCGGCAGCGGAGGAGGATTTCTTCGCAATGGCAATAATCAACCGCACGCAGGTTCGCGATTCGGCGCTCGAGGTGCTGCGCGAGATAGCATCAAACCCCGAAACGCTTCCCGATGCAAAGGAAAAGGCGCTTTCCTCGATCGCACAGGTCGCGGATGATATGTCTGCGGAGGCGAACATAGAAACGCTTGTGAAATCAAAGGGGATCGGCGAATGTGTCGCCGTGATAAGCGGCAGCAACTGCTCTGTTATAGTAAACAAAAGCGGTCTTACCGATTCGGAGGTCACGCAGATAACCGATATCGTGTGCGAAACCACCGGGTTTTCGGTACCTTCGATAACCGTTATCGAGGCGCAGAAATAAAAAAACAAGGCAGGGGCATAAAAGCTCCTGCCTTGCGGCTTTAATTGCGGTATGATCAGTTTTCGCCGGAAACTTCGAACTTGTAGCCGACACCCCAGATGGTTTTGAGGTTCCATGCGGTGGAAGCACCCTCGAGCTTTTCGCGCAGACGCTTGATGTGAACGTCGACCGTGCGGCTGTCGCCGAGGTAATCAAAGCCCCAGACCTTGTCGAGAAGCTGGTCTCTGGTGAAAACGTGGTTGTAGTTGGAAGCGAGGAAATATATGAGCTCGAGCTCCTTCGGGGGCACATCGACTATCTTGCCCTTGACGCGAAGCTCGTATTTCTGAAGCGAGATTTCGAGATTGTCGAACTTGATAAGCTCGCCATCGGAGGTGTCGTGCTTCGCATAGCGGCGGAGAACCGCCTTGACGCGGGCAAATACTTCCTTCATGTCGAGCGGCTTGACAATGTAATCGTCGGCGCCGAGCTCCAGGCCGAGAACCTTATCAAAGGTTTCGCCCTTCGCGGAGATCATAATGACCGGCTTGGAGGAATGGTCGCGTATTTCGCGGCAGATCTGAAGGCCGTCCTTCCTGGGGAGCATTACGTCGAGCAGGACGAGATCCGGCTCGTACATTTTGAAGGTGGTAAGACCCTCCTGCCCGTCGGCTGCGGTCTTTACCTCGTAGCCCTCTTTTTCGAGGTACATTTTGAGAAGATCGGTGATGTTGGGATCATCGTCAATGACAAGGATTTTGGTCAGCATTTTAAGACTCCTTTCGTTTGAGGCGAAAAAACGGTGCGTTCTTTGCCTTCACAATCATTTTTCGGTATCAGTATACAACGTTACCTTAAAAATACCATAAAAAGTCTCCATTGTCAATAGTAATTTTTGTCGCGGTGATATTTTTGTTAAAAAAAGCGCCGGGGCAAATGTTACGGGAAATTATATATTGCATATGCGCGCCCCGCATGGTATAATTATACGATATATTATAAAAAGGAAGTCGGGCTTTTTTGCCCGGCAGGGATATTTTCCATGAAATTAGGTATTGTAGGACTGCCCAACGTGGGCAAAAGCACGCTTTTCAATGCACTTACGAAGGCGGGCGCCGAAAGCGCGAATTATGCCTTCTGCACCATCGATCCGAATGTCGGTGTTGTTCCGGTTCCGGATGAACGTCTCGACCGCCTTGCGGAGCTTTACCACCCGAAGAAGGTCACCCATGCGACGGTCGAATTTGTCGATATCGCCGGGCTGGTAAAGGGCGCATCCCACGGGGAGGGGCTCGGCAATAAGTTTCTTTCGCATATCCGCGAGGTGGATGCCATCGTTCATGTCGTGCGGTGCTTCGGCGGAAGCAGGATAATCCATGTGGAGGATTCGGTGGACCCTGCGCGCGATGTCGATACCATAAACACCGAACTGATGCTTTCGGATATGGAAATGCTCGAACGGCAGATCGACAGGCTCACAAAGCAGGGCAAGGGCGATAAATCGGCGCTTGCCGATGCCGAAACGCTCAAAAGGGTCTATGCCGAGCTTTCACGCGGGGTGCCCGCAAGGAATATTCCGCTCGAAAAGGAGGAATCCGAGCTTTTGGCAACGGTGCCGCTGCTTTCCGGCAAGCCGGTGATATACTGTGCCAACATTGCGGAGGAGGAGCTGGCGCGCCCGCTTGAAGAAAACCCCTATTATGTCGCGCTGAGCAAGGCGGTAGAGGGCGAAAACGCCGAGATTATCGCCGTTTGTGCCGAAACCGAAGCCGAGCTGGGCGAGCTGGACGAGGAGGAACAGAAGGCATACCTTGCCGATATCGGCGTTTCCGAAACCGGGCTTGCAAAGCTGATAAAGGCATCCTATTCGCTGCTCGGGCTGATATCCTTCCTCACCGCGGGCGAACCGGAAGTCCGCGCCTGGACAATAAAGCGCGGCACGAAAGCCCCCGGAGCGGCGGGCAAAATCCACACCGATTTCGAACGCGGCTTTATCCGCGCCGAAGTAGTGCCCTATGAGGCGCTTATCGAAAAAGGCTCGCTTGCCGCCTGCAAGGAAGCGGGGCTTGTCCGCAGCGAAGGCAAGGATTACGTCATGAACGACGGCGATGTCGTTCTCTTCCGCTTTAATGTCTGATATTCTTTTGTGCATATATAACTCCCGCTTGTAAAAACAAAAACAAAGGAGCAAAATCATGAAAAAGTGTCTTTCGGCTGTTATTGCGCTCTTGCTGCTGCTTTCGCTTGCTCTTGCCGGCGTTTCCGCCGCGGGCGGCACGGAAAGCATTTCCGTCACCGGGTTCAACACCACCCGCCCGGCGGACAGCATTATAATCTTTACATCCTCCGGCGAAACTACCGGCACCAATCAATGGGGCGTGGAAGCTGTCGTCGGAAGCGACGGGCGTATCATATCCGTCGGCGGCAACGACAATACCGTCCCGGAGGGCGGGTTTGTCATATCCGGCCACGGCAGCGGCGCGGACTGGATCCGTGCAAACTGCCGCACGGGGCGCTATGCCCGCGCGGTGGAAGGTGCATCGATGCTTTTTGTGAGTGATGAACCGGTTTCGCCCTTCTATTCCTTCACCCTGAAGATCGACGGTGTCAACCGCGCCCCGGGCGACGGCGAAATTACCGTTTTCGACAGCCGTTACGGCAAGCCCAACACCGGTGAGGTGTTAAAAGAGGGCATGGTAATTGCCATTGAGCCTATGGTCAACCAGGGGACGCACCGTGTGTATGAATTGGATGATGATTGGAC
>USHI01000034.1 GCA_900554405.1 uncultured Eubacteriales bacterium
TTCCTCGCCGGGCGGGGGGGGGGGGTTTATTATTGCCGCCATTGTGGCAGCGCTCGTTGTGGCACTCATCTGTGTCGGGGTCATCATCGCAAACAACGCGCTTCCCGGCGAATCGGAATCCGAAAGCCAAAGCTCCGGCCTGCAGACATCAACGGAAAGCAAAACAAACGTGAGCGTGCCCGTATTCAAGCCTGCGGACAACGCATATGACGAACACACCACAAATCTCACGGAGGTATACGAAAAGGCTTCCGCCTCCTGCTGCACCGTCTATGTCACATACCGCAACACGACAGGCTATTCCATCGGCAGCGGCTTTGTGATTGATGCCGAAAACGGCTATATCGCCACGAACCACCATGTGATAGAGAATGCAGACAACATCAAGGTCATATTTTACGACGGCAAGGAATACGAAGCAAAGCTTGTCGGCAGCGACAGCGTGACCGACCTTGCGGTGCTCCGCATCTCGGCGACCGGGCTCACGTCGGTCACCTTCGGCGTTTCGGATAACTTAAAGATCGGCGAATACGTCGTCGCCATCGGCACGCCCTATTCCCAAAGCCTTTCCGGCACCATGACCTGCGGTATCATCAGCGGCATCGCGCGGGATATAGAGGTCACGAACAGCTCCGGCAAGGTCATCAAAACGATGACGCTTATCCAGACAGACTGCTCTATCAACCCCGGCAACAGCGGCGGTCCGCTTATAGATATGTCCGGTAATGTCGTCGGCGTCACCTCCATGAAGATAGTCAACGAGGAATTCGAGGGCATCGGTTTCGCCATCCCGATCACTCAGGCAACGGAAATATTCGGCAAGCTTATCGCCGGCGAGGAAATCGTGGACAGCGGCATCGCCACGGCTACGGCAAAGCTCGGGATCACCGTTTACCGTCTGGAGGACGGGCTTCAATACTTCGGCATGAACCCGAAGTGCGAATATCCGACAGGCGTTTTGGTTTCGAATATCGAACGTAAATCCTCCGTTTATGCCGCCGGGCTCAGTCTTTACGATATAATCACCGAGTTCAACGGCGACAAGATAGAAAGCCTTGACGATCTTACAAACTCGCTTGCGAAATGCAAGGCGGGGCAGACGGTCACGATGAAGATATTCCACTTCAACCGTGCGCTTACGAGCGGGGAATATATGGATATAACCTTCAAGCTCGACCCTGCCACTTAAAAAGAGCGCAGAACGAAAAAAGAAAAATATCAATTCAAGCCAAGGAAGGGAACCCGCGTGGGTTCCCTTTCGATTTATCTTTGTATTCTTTTTTCTATAATGGGTCGAATAAATACACAAAAAAGGGGGCTGCAAAAACGCTTGCAGCCCTTTGGCTTTATTTATACAGCTCAGGGTTCGGCACGCCCGAAACGGTTATCTGCCTGCCTTCGAATATCTCCCGTGCGTTTTTTGCAAAATCCCCGCAGGTAAGGTCGCGCGGGCGGCAGATGGATTTCGGGCTTTCAAAGCCGAGCTCGTACATCCACACACCGTTGTACCCCGTACCGACAAGCTTTTTGTAAAGCGCCTGCCAATCCACTTTGCCCTCGCCGGGCAGCCAATGGCGCTCGTCGATAAAGTCGTAATCCGAAACGTGCGTTGTGACAATATATTTGCCGACCGCATCGATAAAATCAAGGTTATCCTCGATAAGCAGATGGTTCGTGTCGAAGCAGATACGCAGCCCGGGGTTTGCACCGATAAGGTAAAGCATTTCCGCGGAATTATGCCCGAGGCAGCTCCGCGGCAGATCCTCCACGGCGATAACCGCGCCGCAGCGCTCCGCCGTGCGGGCAAGCGTGTCGAGGCTTTCGCGCGCGATATCGAGCTGCATTGCCCGCGTTTTGTCGGGTATCGGCTCGCTGCTTGCGTGGACAACGAATATTTTTATGCCTGCATCGGCACCGTTCTCAATGGTTTTGCAGTGGCTTTCCACCGCGCGGCGGCGAACTTCCGCATCCGGCGATGATATATCCAGGTATTCCGGCGAGCAGAACGGCAGATGGTAGGACCAAAGGCAAACCCCGCTCTGCCGGGACAGCCGTGCAAGCCCTGCGAAATCCATTTCGGCGCTTTCCGCGGGGGAGGGCGATATTTCCATATGCGTGATGCCCACATTTTTACAGCTTTCGAAAAACTCTTCGCACAGCGGCTTGCCGCAGCTCGATAACCCTATATTCAGCATTGTTGTTCTCCTCCGAACGCTTTTTTGTGATTATACACCGCGTCGGAGAAAAAATCAACGAACAAAAAGCAAAACCGCCCGGGCTCGGCTCGAGCGGTTATCATATCATGTAAGCTTGCCTATTTCCGCGGCATATACGTCCGCAAAGCGCAGGATGGCGTTTTTCGCCTCCTCGATCGTGTTGCCGCAGGCGCCGACTTCAATAAGCAGGCTCCCTTTGGAAAGTGCCTGGTTGAATGCGGCGGAGCGTAGGTTGATCGGGCGTGCAAGTGTCGGGTAGCGGGTGTTCAGCGATTGCTGCAAATGTGTTGCAAAGGTGAGGTTGTCGCGCCAGCCGGGGTGCGAGGCGCCCGCCTCGTTCGTGCCTACGACAAGCATTATCTGCGCGCATTCCTCGCCGTCCGTAACGGTGAGCGGCTTTATGTTGTTGCCCTTCGCATCGAATATGGAATCGCGGTGCAGGTCGATAACAAAGGATATCGTGGGGTATTTTTCGAGCATCTTCTTTACGCCCGCGCGTGAAAAGGTATAGGATTTATTGAAGTCGGTCGTGTCGTACATCGTGCGGTCGTGTACGGTCGGTATCCCGAGCGCGTTCAGCCTTTCCGCAAGCACATCGCCGACATTTACAACCGTGTTTTCGTAGGTTTCGGAACGGAAGCTCTCATCCTCGGCATAAAAATCAACGCCTGCGGGCAGATAGCTTTCGCTCCCGTGGGTATGCACTATCAGCACGAGAGGGGATACCCCGTCGTTCTTTGCCGAAATATTCACGTTTTGCGCAAGAAACTTGTTCAGGTCCACATTGAACTTTGTGTGGTTGATAATATTCAGCGTCGCCTGATCGGCTTTGTCATACCAGCAAAGGTTGCTTGCAAATACGGATTTATCGTTTTCACCGCGTGTCGGGGTGGGCGCAGCGCTGCTTTCATCCGCGGCGGGCGGCTCGCTTTCGGCGTTTTCCGTGCCGGGCGTGCTTTCCTCAGCCTGCGTATCGGAGTTATTGCCGGATGGCGCTTCTCCGCCGCCGAGCGTAAATCCGCTTCCGACGGGGGCGTTCGGATCGTTTATGTGCATTCCCTTTGCCGTTACGGGCGGTATGACGGAAACGATGTAGGGTATCGCCGCGAACGAGGCGGCGAAAACGAGCAGAGAAACGGCAAGCGTAAGTGTTTTGCGTATCCGTTCCCTTTGTACGAGCGTAAGTCTTTTCATGCTTTATCACATCCTCTTGCAGTATATATATTGCATTCGGAAGCGAAATATGACTCACGCGGGTGAAAAATCCGTCAGTCGGTGCAGGCGTTTATGTCGGCATAGCTCAGCCCGTGCAGCGCAAGGTTTAGCGAAACGGCGATCAGCCTTGCCGCGCGGTCGGTAATGACATCTATGTCCTTCGGAGACACGAATATCCCCTCCGAGCGTTCGCCGAGAGCCTTTCTGACGGCTGCCATTGCATCCTTTTCATTTTCCGCAAGGTTCTTTTCGGCAATATCCAGTGCGAGCGTTGCCGCATCCACCACCGTCGGTATGCCGAGCGATATCACATTGCAGCCGAGCGTTTCGGCACATATCGCCTTCCGCCGGTTGGAAACGCCGGAACCGGGGCTTATTCCGCAATCGCTTATCTGTATTGTCGCCGCAAGCCGCGAAATGCTTCTTGCGGCAAGCGAATCTATGAGTATAACGCATTTCGGTCGTATTCGCCTGCAAATACATTCCACCGTTTCCGCGCTTTCCAGCCCGGTCTGGCCGAGCACCCCCGGGCAGGTCGCCGCCACGCTGCCAAAGCCTGCCGAATCGAAAAGGCGCGGGTCGCTTTTTTTGATATGCCGTGTGACAATGAGCTTCTTTATCGCCTTCGGCCCTATGGAATCCGGGGTTATACCCTCGTTTCCCAGCCCGACAACGAGCACCGTCCCCTCGCCGGCGGGGAGCATGGAGCGCAGCGTGCGTGCGATCTCCTGTGCGGTGCGCTCCAGCTCCGCACCCGCAAGCAGGTTTATGTCGCCTATGTCGAGCGTGATATAACGCCCCGCCTTTTTGCCGCTGCGCTTTTCTCCTTCGCCCTCCTTTACTTCCGCCACGGTCTTTTTTATTCCGTTTGCGGCGGATTCGGTTATGATTATTCCGTCGTCAACGCCTTTTTCTGCGCGTATTTCGTGTGATTCGAGTGCAAGATCGGTCCTTTTTTCAAGCATGGCTGTGCCTCCGAAGCCGTTATTTTTACTTAGTATTCCGCAGGGCAAAAAAATTATTATTTTTTGGGTTTACCCCCTTGCAAAAGCCGGAAAAGTATGCTAATATGAAATGGTTCCAAATTCAAAGAAGGAGGGTGACAAGTACATGCCTAACATCAAGTCTGCAAAAAAGCGTGTTAAGGTTACCGAAGTCAAGACGCTTCAAAACAAGATGTTCAAGTCTGCAATGAAAACTTCCGTAAAGAAGTACAAGGCTGCTGTCGACGCGGGCAATAAGGATCTTGCGGAAAAGACATATGCCGATGCTGTTGCCATGGTTGACAGGGCTGTAACTAAGGGCATTCTTCACAAGAACAATGCCGCTCGCAAGAAGAGTCAGTTTACAAAGCTTCTCAACGGCTTGGCCTGAGTATATTCTGCCGGGCGTTGTATGACTCCCGGCCGAAAGACGCGGGTGTAGTTCAATGGCAGAATTCCAGCCTTCCAAGCTGGCCGTGCGGGTTCGATTCCCGTCACCCGCTCCAAAAATCGATAGGTCATTTTTACCGTCGCCGTTTTGCTTCGGCGGTCGATGTGCCATTAGCTCAGCCGGATAGAGCAACTGCCTTCTAAGCAGTAGGTCGGGGGTTCGAGTCCCTCATGGCACGCCATATTCGGTGGATGTAGCTCAGTTGGTCAGAGTACCAGGTTGTGGCCCTGGGGGTCGCCGGTTCGAGCCCGGTCATCCACCCCATGAAAAAGCGCTTAGCAAATAATGCTAAGCGCTTTTTCAGTTATATTCGCCTTGCGGCGAGTGGTATTGCCTTCGGCAGTGATATTCGGCTTTCCACCGAGCAATATTCGCTTCGCGAGTGCTTTTGCGAACATAATATCGCCGCCCGAAATACCGGCTTCGGGGCAAAATACAGCACGAAAACACCGCTTTTTTGCAAAACGCAAGTGTTGCTTGACAAAATTCAAAGCCCTTTTTGTTGTTTTTTGGGACAAAATATGTTATCATTCATTGCGTTCAAGAAAGGATGTGCCTACATGATACCCGATAATATCAGAAAGCTTCGCAAGAAAAACCATATGTCCCAGGATGAGCTTGCCGAAAAATTAGGCGTTTCGCGGCAGAGCGTGAGCCTTTGGGAAAACGGGCAGACTCAGCCTACAATAGAAAATATCATCGCGCTCGCGAAGGTGTTCGATGTTTCCTCCGATGAAATATTGATGGGAACGGATGCAGCCGGGAACGCACACGCAGCCGAACCGACTGCCGTGCCGACAACGCAGCCGACAATACAACCGATAATACAGCCGACGGTGTACGCGCCTGCCGAACCCGCCCCGCGGGAGAAGAAATCCGCACCGGTGTGGCCGATAATCCTTGTTGCGCTGGCACTGCTTGTTATTTGTGCCGCTTTGTATTACGAGCTCGTGCTGAAAGAAAACGGCAGCCTGTGGGGCGCTACATCATCCGCGCCGGCAGATATATCCGCTTCTTCAACGGGTGCGGCGATATCGCAGGGAGGGCAGAGCGGCTCCGGACAGCAGGGCGGCTCGGACCAGCAGGGCGGCTCCGGCCAGCAGGGCGGAGGTACGGTACAGAAGAAGGATATCTTTGAGGAGTGCAAGAAGTTCTCTATCGAAAACGGGCATCTCAACGGGGATTACACCATTTATCAGCAGCCTGCGGGCAAATACGGCGGAAGGGATAACGAGTATTTCAGTGTTTCCTATTGGGGTGATTCGGACATGGTCGAATTTTGCCTGCACTGCCCGCTGAGCGAAACCTTCAGCATAAACTTTTATATCAGAATGCGCGGCGGATACAACGGGAAATACGAATACTGTACATCCAGGTACTATCGGGATACCGGAAAGAGCTACAGAAGCGCATACGGATATATCGATCCGGCGGTATTTTCGCGGAATTACCCGCTCAGCTGCTCGGAATACAACGGTCCGACGGACGGTCAGAATGATTTCATGGAGGAAAGCCGTGTGGGCATCTGCGATCTTATTGATCTTATCGGTGCATTTGTTCGCACCGAGAACACCGGACTGAGCTTTTCGGATTTTGATTTTGTTAATTTCGGGTGATATGAAATGAAAACTATAATTAAAAGGTTATTGTGCGCCGCCGCTGCGGCGGTCCTCAGCCTTTGCGCGTTTACGGGCTGCAAGGCTTCCGGCGGCGGGGGCCGCAGTTTCCTGCGCGAAACGCCGGCATCCTCCGCGGAAGAAAAGCATACCCACGAATACGGCGACTGGGTGACGGTTGTCGAGCCGACCTGCACCGAGCCGGGCGAAGAGGAACGCACCTGCTCCTGCGGGAAAACAAAGGAACGCGCTGTTCCCGCGCTCGGACACACTACCCAGAGCGGCATATGCACCCGCTGCGGCGAAAATATAGGCGAGTGGGAGATCCGCAATTATATCGATGAATTCGGAAACCCCACGGGTGAACCGTACATATCGACAAAGCACGTTTTGACGGGCACCTGCAAGGATTCGCTGGGCTACGAGAAAGACCTGAGCGCGCAGATCCTCGTGGATAACAGTTATATAACGATAATGCTCTGGGAATACGGCGATTATAAGGTGAGGGGATACATAAACACGAAATACAACGTTGTTATCCTCGACGGCGAAAACAAAAAGCATTATACTTCCGGCATACTGTATGAAAACGACGACAGAATAACAATGGAGGATTTCACCATACTCGAGCTGCTGATTGCGAACGAAAAGCTGGATATTTATATTGAGGAAAATGACGGTTACGGTTATACCAAATCCTATTTATTCTCTGTCGAAGCGGATAATTTCCAAAGCTGCTGTATGCAGCTTATCGATTCCGGCGGGGATATGTGACATACCCCGCGTGAATAAGCAATTCCACCAAAGCGGACGGCTTTTTTGCCGCCCGCTGTTTTTTGCCGCGGGCATTGTGGAAAATGCTTGCAAAAGCGAATATACTGTGGTAAAACTTCCTTTGCGGGCGACCGCACATATAAAAATACCTCTCAGGAGGAAACATGGCGACATTGCTTCTGGCTGTGATATACTCGGCTTTTATCGGGCTCGGGACACCGGATTCGCTCTTCGGTGCGGCGTGGCCGGCTATATATACGGAAATGCGCGTTCCTTTTGCATACGGCGGCATCGAATCGGCGATAGTTTCGCTCGGCACGATTTTTTCGAGTGCGCTGAGCACCCGTGTGATAACCCGGTTCGGGACAAACCGTGTGACCGCGTTCAGTACACTGCTCACCGCCGCCGCGCTTGTCGGGTATTCCTTTGCGCAAAGCTTTGTTTTTCTGTGCCTGCTTGCGCTTCCGCTCGGGCTTGGTGCGGGTGCGATCGACGTTGCGCTAAACAATTATGTCGCGCTGCACTATTCCGCCACGCAGATGAGCTTTCTGCATTGCTTTTACGGTATCGGCGTGACGATCAGCCCCTTTGTGCTCTCGCGCGTTATATCGGGTACAGGCGGGTGGCGCATGGGGTATACCGTCGGGGCGTGCATACAGCTTGGGATCGCGCTTTTCCTTTTCGCAACGCTTCCGCTTTGGGAAAAGGTCAACGGAAAGGAGCACCCCGGCGGATCGGGGGGAACCATAAGGCTTTCGCTGCGCGAGACTCTCGCGGTGCCGGGCGTGAAGCTGATGTGCTGTCTCTTTATCACGACCTGCGCGATCGAATGCACTGTCGGCAATTGGAGCGCGACCTTTCTTGTGGAGTATAAAGGGCTTGCCGCGGATACCGCCGCAAGTATGCTTATTTTTTATTATGCCGGAATGGCGGTCGGGCGGCTGATATCCGGCGTGCTTGCAAAGCGGCTTTCGCCCTGGACAATCATCGGCGGCGGACAGTGCATGCTTGCCGCCGCGATAGTGCTGCTTTTTGTGCCGGGCGGGCGATTTGCCGCTGCGGCAGGGCTTTTCTGCATCGGCGCGGGCAACGGTCCAATGTTCCCGAACTTCAATTATCTTGCGCCGCAGAGCTTCGGTCGGGAGCTTTCGCAATCGGTCATCGGCGTTCAGATGGCGGCGGCGTATGTCGGTATAATGCTTGCTCCGCCGCTGTGCGGGGCTGTCGGGCAGGCGCTCGGAATGGGCGTGTTCCCGGTGTTTCTTGCGGTGTTCTTCGCCGTGATGCTCGCCGCGACCGCCGCCGCAAAGCGGTTGCTTTGCACCCGCCGGCAAAAATGAAGTAAAACCCGGATAAAGTTTCTTTTTCCCGCTTTACAAAAAGCGGGAAATCTGCTATAATGCGGGTAAAAAATAACCGATAACGGAGGAATATTATGGCTAATTATCCCATACTTCCAAGAAGCGAAGTCCCCGAGGAATTCACATGGAACCTCGGCGATATGTTTGAATCCGATGCCGCATGGCTTGCGGAATACGAAGCGCTCAAGGTTTATCCCGAAAAGCTATCCGCCTTCCGCGGCAGGCTCGGCGAAAGCGCAGCGGAGCTTCTTGCTTTTATGAAACTTTCGGATGAGATCGATCTGCGCGTCACCGTGCTTTACGGCTATGCCTCCTGCAAGTCCGATCAGGACACGGCAAACGGCACATATCAGGATTACCGCGGCAAGGCGATGGCTACATTTATCGCGATCGACGGTGCAAGCGCGTTTTCCACGCCGGAGATCATGGAAATACCGGACGACACAATGGAACGCTTTTACAAGGACGAGTCGGAGCTCGAAACCTACCGCCGCGTTATCACCAAGCTCCGCCGCCGCAGGGAACACATCCTTTCGCCCGAATGCGAAAAGATACTTGCCGCCGCGGGTGAAATGGCGGAAACACCGGAAAATATCGGCAGCGTTTTCCGCAATGCGGATATAACCTTCCCGGATGTGACCGATTCGCAGGGCAACACCCACAAGCTCACCGGCGGCTCATTCGTTCCGCTGCTCGAAAGCCCGGATGTCACACTGCGCCGCAACACCTTCGAAACCTATTACAACCGTCTGGGAGAATTCAAAAACACCGTTGCTTCCATTTTGGACGGCCAGTTCAAGCAGCTTCGCTTCTTTGCCGATGCCCGCAAATACGGCAGCACGCTGGAGGCTTCGCTCGACCGTACCGAAGTTCCCACGGAGGTCTACCACAACCTTATTGCCGCGGTGCACGCCAACCTGGATAAAATGTACCGCTATGTTTCGCTGCGCAAGAAGCTGCTCGGCGTGGACGAGCTTCATATGTACGACGTTTACACCCCCATCGTTGCCGATGCGGCGGAGGAAATCACCTTCGGGCAGGCAAAGGAAACGGTGCTTGAAGCGCTTTCCGTGCTCGGCGAGGATTATATCGCGCTGCTTAAAGAGGGCTTCAACAACCGCTGGATCGACGTTTACGAAAATGTCGGCAAGCGCGGCGGCGCATATTCCTCCGGCAACAGCCGCCCGCACCCCTATGTGCTGCTCAACCACAAGAACAATCTCGACAGCCAGTTTACGCTTGCGCATGAGATGGGCCATGCTCTGCACAGCTATTACAGCTGCAAGAACCAGCCCGTCTGCACGAGCAATTATGTAATATTCGTCGCGGAGGTTGCCTCCACCTGCAACGAAATACTTCTTATGCGTCATCTGCTCGGCAAAACGACGGATAAGCGCGGCAGGGCATACCTTATCAACCACTTCCTCGATCAGTTCAAGGGCACGGTATACCGTCAGACGATGTTTGCCGAATTCGAGCTGATGATGGGCAAAATGTCCGAAGCGGGCGAAACGCTCACCGCGGAAAAGCTGTGCGATAAATATCTGGAGCTGAACAAGCTCTACTTCGGCCCCGACATGGTCAGCGATCAGGGCATTTCGCTCGAATGGGCGCGCATCCCGCACTTCTTCTATAATTATTATGTGTTCCAGTATGCAACCGGCTTCTCCGCCGCCTGCGCGATAGCCTCCCGCATACTCGAGCTCGGCGAGCCGGCTGTGAAGGATTATAAAAAGTTCCTTTCCTCCGGCGGCAGCACCGATCCTATCTCGCTGCTCAAGATCGCCGGCGTGGACATGAGCACTCCGGAACCCGTGAACGCGGGCCTGAAGCTTTTCGGCGAGCTTATCGACGAAATGGAAGAGCTGCTTAAATAAAAGCGCATAACCAATCATATTACGAAAAAAGGGGACCCGAACGGGTTCCCTTTGGTTTTGTGTTTGCATTGATGCAGCAGATTGTAAAATAGTACATTATCAAGGAACCCGCATTACGGGTTCCTTTTTTTCACTTTCGCCGATATGCTGCTTTAGCGCAATATTGATGTATTGGGAAAGCGAGCGATCGTCTTTATCTGCCAATGCTTTGATTTTTTCGAGCAGATCGCCATCTATGGTAATGCTTATTTTTTCTTTCAGCGGCTTCATTTTATCACCTCGGAAATTATTATACGATAAAGTCGCAATATATATTGACAAGTAGGATAAAGTATGATAAAGTAGGATAAAAGAAACACGAGGGGAGGTGAGACCATGATGCGTTTCAAGTGTATCTTTGATGTTTATGATGCCAGCGGCAGATACGTTGGTCGTTCTGAATCTGTTGTTTCCGCAAGCGACCCTTATTCTGCACAAAAACTCGTCGAGGCACAGTATACGGGCTGCCGTATAATTTGGATTTCCTCTAACCCCGTTTGAATGCGTTGTATTCGGAGCCCCGTATGTATTCTCGGGGCTTCGAATCGAAAAACTATAAGTATATGAGGTGAAGCAGGTGGGCATACCGTTTTTCAGGAAAATCGACAGGCAGTTTTGCATCGTTGATTTTGTACCCGTTCATGCAGTATTGTTCGCGGGTAGAAACGGAGCGGATACGAATTCTATAAATGCGCTGTTATGCAAAGCATATATCGATGTTTATATGGGATTGACATACGAAGTGCTTGCGGCCGTGAATTACGATGATGAAAGTGCGAAAATTACGGTGATTTATAAGTATGATGATGTAAGCTTGAAGATCAGGGCCAATGACGTCGAAAGCTCCGTAATAATCGTTGACGGCGATTCTCTGAATGACCGATTCGAAGCAAAGGAGAAGCTTATAGAAGAGCATTACCAAAAAGACGAACTCATTAAAAGCCGTGATATTTCTTCAATCGATCACCATCGTAATATGTACTACCCGGATGAAGTATCGGCTATGTATATTGATGATTCGGGTCATGTTGAATATAAAAGCACCTTGCTTTGATGTAGGGTGCTTCTTTATATGGAACGGAAGCTGTTTCATATTGACGCACGGCGCAAAGAGTGGTATAATAATAACGAGCAAACAGCGGGAGGATATTAAAATGAAGCAGTTCAGGTGTGTTTTCGATGTTTATTACGATACGGGCGCCGGCGGCATTTACGATGACAACGGCGGCGGG
>USHI01000035.1 GCA_900554405.1 uncultured Eubacteriales bacterium
GCTATAGCGTCCTTTATCATGTTCTGCCCTGCCCTTATTTGTTGACGGTTTTCTGGTACAGCTCCTGAAACAGCTCATCCTCGCCCTTGGGGAGGTCTATCTTCTCCTCCGCCGCAAAGGCCTCCTCCAGCCACGGGTTCCCTTCGACCCTGCCGCCGGCCTGAGCCTCGAGCAGGATACCTATCAGCGTATTCGAGATGAGGTATCCCGGCACGGTAAAGTGCCACCTGTCCCCTGTTTTCTCTGCCCAGCCCTTTTCCGCAAAGGCGAGCAGCACCTTGTGTATGGGCCGCCAGTCGCACTGGCAGCGGGTGCGGTAATCATGCTCCGATATGCCGTTGGAGGTACGCATACCCAGCATTATATATTCCACCGCTCTCTCCATCGGGTCTATCTGGCGGTATTCGTCGATTATGCTCACGCCGCGCGCCACGCCGGAGATATACTGCTTGAGATCCTTGACGAAGCTGTAGCGGAGATTGCCGACGCAGGAATGCGCGCCGGGGCCGAAGCCCATATAATCGTCAAGGTTCCAATACTTGAGATTGTGCTTCGATTCAAAGCCCTTGGCGGCAAAGTTGGATATCTCGTACTGCTTGTAGCCATAGCGCTCCAGAACGTCCGCCGCGTAGAAATACATATCCGCCTGCTCATCGTCGTCCGGGAGTATGGGCGAACCCTTGTACCGCTCGTACATTGGCGTCCCCTCCTCGAGCTTGAGTCCATAACAGGAAATATGCTCAGGATGAAGCTCGATTATTCGTGCGAGAGTCTCCGCCCAGTCGCTCTTGCTCTGGCTGGGCAGGCCGTAGATGAGGTCGAGGCTGATGTTCTCGAAGCCCGCGTCGCGCGCGTCCTGCATGGAACGCTTGACCTGCTGGAAATTGTGCCGGCGGCCGATGAGCTTCAAAAGGTCGTTATTGGCGGACTGCACCCCCAGCGACAGCCGGTTCACGCCCTCCTCCCGCAGGAGCTTGAGCGCGTTGAGGCTCGTGCTGTCCGGGTTACACTCGACGGTGACTTCGGAATCGAGCCTGACGTTGCCGTTGAGCTTCAGGGTGTTGAATATCTCGACTATCCTGTCCGCGCCGTAAAAGCTCGGCGTGCCGCCGCCGAAGTAAACGGTGCGTATGGTTTTATCGCACGGAAAGGCATTTATCTGCGCGCACAGCGCCTCAAAGTACGCCTGCTTTATCTCCTCGCCCGCTGCGGGCAGGGAGGTGAAGGCGCAGTAAACGCACTTTTTTATGCAGAACGGAATATGGATGTAAAGCGATACCGCGTTACTCGTCATCGTATTTGAGAACAGCCATAAATGCTTCCTGCGGGACTTCCACGGTGCCGAGGGTGCGCATTCGCTTTTTGCCCTCCTTCTGCTTTTCCAGAAGCTTCTTTTTGCGTGTTATATCGCCGCCGTAGCATTTTGCAAGTACATCCTTGCGCAGCGCTTTTACGGTCTCCCGCGCGATGATCTTGCCGCCGACGGCAGCCTGTACGGGTATTTCGAAAAGCTGCCTGGGGATATTGTCGCGCAGCTTTTCGCAAATGCGCCTTGCGCGGGCATATGCACGGTCGGAATGGACAATAAAGGAAAGCGCATCCACTATTTCGCCGTTTAAGAGTATATCCAGCTTGGAAAGCCTGCTTTCGCGGTATTCGCTGAACTCATAATCAAGCGAGGCATAACCCTTGCTTCGTGATTTCAGCAGATCAAAGAAATCGTAAATTATCTCGTTCAGCGGCAGCATATAGTGCAGCTCGGCACGGTTTGTGTCAATATACTTCATGTCGATATATTCGCCGCGCCTGTCGGTACAAAGCTGCATTATCGTGCCGACATATTCGCTCGGTGTGATGATCGTCGCCTTTACATACGGCTCGCACGCTTCTGCGATAGAAGCGGGGTCAGGGTAATTTGTCGGGTTGTCGATATATACCGTTTCGCCGTTTGTTTTTGTTATCTTGTAAATGACGCTCGGCGCCGTGGTGATCAGATCGAGCATAAACTCGCGTTCCAGCCGCTCCTCGGATATTTCCATATGCAGCAGCCCCAGAAAACCGCAGCGGAATCCAAAACCGAGCGCAACGGAGGTTTCCAGCTCGTAGGTGAAGGAAGAATCGTTCAGCGCAAGCTTGTCGAGTGCATCCTTAAGATCACCGTATTTGGAGCCATCCGCCGGGTAAATGCCCGCAAATACCATCGGCTGCGATTTCTTGAACCCCGGCAGGGGTGTTTCCGCCGGGCGGTCGCAAAGCGTAACCGTGTCGCCCACCGTGGTATCGGCAATGCTTTTAATACTTGCGGTGAAGTAACCTACCTCGCCTGCGCGGAGTGTGTCGCACTTGTCAAGCGAAAAGGCGGAAAGTGTGCCCATCTCGACGACCTCAAACTCCGCTCCGGTGTGCATCATGCGGACTCTGTCGCCGACAGATATGCTCCCGTCCATAACGCGCATATAAACGATAACGCCTTTATAGGAATCATAATAGCTGTCGAAAACAAGCGCTTTCAGCGGGGCTTCGGCATCGCCCTTCGGGTGCGGTACCTCCCGCACGATATATTCAAGCACGCTTTGTATATTTGTCCCCATTTTTGCGCTTATGCAGGGGGCTTCGTCCGCGGGGATCCCTATGATATCCTCTATCTCGTGCCGTGTCATCTCCGGATCGGCGCTGGGCAGATCTATCTTGTTTATAACGGGAAGTATCGCAAGATCATGGTCAACGGCAAGGTAGGCATTCGCAAGCGTCTGCGCCTGGATACCCTGTGTCGCATCTACAATCAGGACAGCGCCCTCGCAGGCGGCAAGCGAGCGCGAAACCTCGTACCCGAAGTCAACATGGCCCGGCGTGTCGATCAGGTTCAGGATATATTCGTTGCCGTCGAGCGCCTTGTAATTGAACCGAACCGCACGCGCCTTGATGGTTATCCCGCGTTCGCGTTCGAGCTCCATATTGTCGAGCATCTGCTCCTCGATCCTGCGCTTTTCGACAGCCCCCGTGAATTCGAGCAGCCTGTCGGCAAGCGTGCTTTTCCCGTGGTCAATATGCGCAATAATAGAAAAATTGCGTATTCTTTCAATGTAATCCATTTGTTTCATCCGTTCAAAAGAAGGGCGATGATATTCATCGCCCCTTTTAATGTTTTAAGCTTTATTTGGAAGCCTTTTTCTTTTCGCGCTGCTTGATAACGTGCGAGAGGGCTTCCCACAGCATTCCGGAAACGAACACGGAGGAGAAGAGACCGGCAACTATACCGACAATAAGCGGAAGTGCAAAGTTGCGGATCGATTCGACACCGAGTATGTAAACCATGCCGATAGTGAACAGCGTGGTGAGCGTGGTGTTGATGCTTCTGCCGAGCGTTTCGTAGATGCCCTTGTTGACGACTTCGCCGAAGGGCGCGTCGCCCATCTTGACCTTGTTTTCGCGTATGCGGTCAAAGATGATTATCGTTGCGTTGATGGAATAACCGAGTATCGTGAGCAGAGCAGCGATAATGTTGGAATTTATCGGGATCTGGAGCAGGGAATATACCGTCATCATAACGAACAGATCGTGCACAAGCGAGCAAACGGCTGCAATACCGGATGCGAGGTCAAATCTGAACCAGATATAGATGAGCATGAGCACGACGGCTATGCCGACTGCGAGCAGACCCTTTTTTGTGAGGCTGGTGCCGATTGTCGGTTTTACAACGGTGATCTGCTTGTTGCCGATATCCGCCTTTTCGTATTTTGCGGAGATAGCATCGAGCAGCTTGTCCTGCTGTGCGGGTTCAAGCGCCTTTGTACCCGTGCGGATTATTGCAATATCCTCATCGGCAGTGGACTGTGTCGTGGAGGAAACATATTCATGCCCGAGCTCGGCTTCGATAATGGCGTTTATATCATCGCATATTTCGGGGGTAACCGTCTGCCCCAGACCGAGCTGGATCTCCGTACCGCCGGAAAAGTCGATATCGATATTAAAGCCGCGAATGATAAAGGAAAGGATACCCACAAGGAAAACCGCCGCAAGGATAATGAGCGCGACTTTCCTGTTTTTGATGAAATGGAACTTAGTCATTTTGCGCTCTCCTTCCGATCGATCTGTATTTTCTCGTGTCGCTTATACCCATGCCGAGGCAGAGGTTAAGAAGCAGTCTTGTAACAACGAGCGCGGTGAAGAGGGAAAGAACAACACCGATAAAGAGCGTTGTCGCAAAGCCCTTGATCGTGCCGGAGCCGAGGAAGTAAAGCACTACGCAGGCAATGACGGTTGTCACGTTGGAGTCGAGTATCGCGGCAAATGCTCTGCTGAAGCCGCTTTTTACGGCAGCCTTCGCGGATTTGCCGGAATCGATCTCCTCCTTGATACGTTCGAAAATGACGACGTTCGCATCGACAGCCATGCCGACGGAAAGCACGATGCCTGCGATACCGGCAAGCGTGAGGTTCGCCTGTGTTGCGATAAGCACGAGCCCGAAAATACCGGTGTAGGCGCACAGCGCTATGGAAGCCATCACGCCGCAGAGCCTGTAATAAACGCACATGAAGATTATCACAAGCGCAAGGCCGATCGCACCTGCGATAAGAGCGCGGGAAAGGGAATTCTGTCCGAGTGTCGCGCCGACAGTGCGCTGTTCCTCGACGGAAAGGGTGTATTTGAGCGCGCCCGCGTTGATATTGTTTGCAAGCACCGTTGCGGATTCCTGATCGAAGTTGCCCTCGATGACCGCCTGACCGCCGGTGATGCCTTCCGAAGAAAACTTGGAATCGACCTTCGGGTAGGAAAGGAGCGTGTCATCCATATAGATGTAAAGCGGGGTGCCGCTCTTTGCCGCCTGCTTTGTCGCTTCGGCAAATTTCTTTTCGCCGCTCGCGTTGAATTTAAGCTGTACTACATAGCCGGAGGAAGAGCTGTCCGTGGAGCTCACGCCGACATATGCCGATTCGACATCCTTGCCCTCGAGCATGACGTTGTTGTCGTTCGAGGTGCCTTCGCTGCTGCGGAAGGTGAGACGTGCCGTTTTCATGATGCCGTCGATAACCTCATTGGGGTCGTCGACATCGGGAATTTCGATAGATATCATATCGTCGCCGACAAGATAAGCAAGCGCTTCGGTAAGCCCCTGCCCGTCAAGACGGGTACGCATGACGGAAAGCACCGATTCCATACCGGTGGAGAGTGCATCGCCGGTATCGGTTGTCTGTGCGCGGTAAGTTACGACCGAGCCGCCTGCCAGGTCAAGCCCGAGACGGATGGTCCCGTCATGGAAAATTCCGTTAAGCTGCGTGTCTTTGTTTATGTAAACGCCGCAAACGGTGAGTGCGCATATAAGCACTATCGCAAGCAGGACGAGAACGAAGCGCGACACATATGCAGCGCGTGATTGGTTCATTTGCCAAATACCTCCGGATTTATTTCTAACGGTTCAATTATACATTCAAAGGGAAAATAAGTCAAGCATTTTTTGACCGACAATACCGTATTTTGAAGCAAGCAGGGCTTATATGCGGATATATGCGCAAGCCGCGCGGCACAAAAGCCGTTTCAGCGGATGAAATTCAGGGAACGTTTGTCCACGCCGATATCGATGCTTGTCACCGTTCCGCCGTATTCGCCGTCCAACGTCCATGCCTGACCGCTTTCGAATTCAAAGCGCGCACGGCTCACCTTGCGGTGGATAAACGGGTCGTCGGTTACCGATTTGGTTATGATCTTGTTCAGCATCGTTGTGCTTGCGATAATGTTTTTCGGCGCGGGTACAAGTATCAGCTCGAATATGCCGTCGTCAAAGCTCACATAGCCGTCCGGCAGCTTGAACACCCCGCCTGCGCGCAGGGAATTGGAGACCGAAATGAGTATGAACTCGCCCTCTATTATCTCTCCGTCCGCATCGACACGGCAGCGTGTGCGGTGGTTAGCGGTGAGCGAAGCGACACTGTGCAGTATATAAGCATTGTGGCCGAGCAGGTTTTTCACCTGCTGCGGCGTTTCGTAGGAAGTATCGGCAAATATTCCGGTGCAGGCGATATAAACAAAGCGCCGATCGCCGAAAACGCCGATATCTATGGGCGCGGGATCGCGTTCGAGTATCCTGTCGCAGGCATCGCTCAGCTTGGAGGGGATCCCCAGCGAGGCCGCAAAATCGTTTGTGGAGCCGAGAGGGATATACCCCAGCGCCGTCGTAAGACCGCTGCCGACAATTCCGGAAGCGACGTGGTTGAGTGTCCCGTCGCCCCCGGCGGCGATTATCAGTTCGTAATTACCACCCTCCGCTGCTATAAGCTTTTCGGTTGCCCCCGCGGGCAGCGTGGGCATGACGGTCACCCTGCATCCGCCGCAAGTTAGCCTTTCGACAATGTCAAAAAGCTTTTTTCTGCCGTATCCCTTGCCGGATACAGGGTTTACAAGAAGAAGTGTATTACCTTTCATTTTTCAGCTGTTCCCCCATGAATATACCGCGTTCGGTGATAAAGCCGGTGATAAGCTCTGCGGGCGTAACATCGAACGCCGGATTGTAAACGTTTACCGCAGGGTGTGTGCTGCATTGCGCAAAAAAAGCGTGTGTGACCTCCTCGCTCGGGCGCTGCTCGATAACTATATCGCCTCCGCCGGCGGTATCCGCATCGAATGTAGAAAACGGCGCGCAGACGTAAAAAGGGATATTGTAACGCTTTGCGATAACGGCAAGCGCAAGCGTACCGACCTTGTTTGCCGTGTCGCCGTTTGCGGCGATCCTGTCCGCGCCGACAAGTATGATATCGACCTTCCCGGAGGCAATGGCGGAGGCGGCGGCACCGTCGCATTCGAGCGTGACGGGTATCCCGGATTGCGCAAGCTCAAAGGCTGTCAGCCTTGCACCCTGCAGAAGCGGCCGCGTTTCATCGGCGATAACGCTTACTTTTTTGCCCTTTTTCGCCGCAACATATACCGGTGCGAGTGCCGTGCCGTAGCGCACCGCGGCAAGCGCGCCCGCGTTGCAGTGCGTGAGTATGCACGCACCGTCCTTTATAAGAGGGTCGCCGTATTCTCCGATCGCGCGGCAATCGGCAATGCTTTCGTTATATATAGCAAGCGCTTCGTCTTTAAGCGCTTTTTTTACTTCGGGAATTCCAAATCCCGCCGAGGATTCCGCACGGGAAAGCATTCTTTCCGCGGCGCGGCGGAGGTTCACCGCCGTCGGCCTTGCGCCCGAAAGGTATTGCACGTTCTTGCGCAGCGAATACATAAAGCCGGCGGGTGACGTATCCTCGAACCGCACGGCGGCGGCATATATGCCGATGGCGGCAGCCACGCCGATAGCCGGCGCGCCGCGGATCTCAAGCCGTTTTATGATACCGTGAAGCTCGATGCAGTCGCAGCAGGAGCGTATTTCGAGCCTGCCCGGTAGTTGTGTCTGATCGATGTACATCAAAAGGTCTTTTTCGGTGTCGAGCCAAACCGTATCCTGCATACTTCCTGCCCCCTCTGCGGAATTTTCTTTATTATATCATACGGAATTTTATATTGCAATATTTTTCCCGTTGTGCTACACTCCGAAGGTAAACAATCTTTTTGTGCAAGAAAGGCGAACGCTATGAAAACAACTGGTCTTTGCACCCCGCGGCAAAGCGAGCATCAATTTGATATGAACACATTTGTCCCGGTAGAGTCGCTTTGCGGAACTGCGCCGGAGGAGGACGGCTTTATCTATGCCGATTCCCGCGTTGCTCCCTTTGTGCTCGGCGGGCTGCTCCATCCGGATGAAAACTGCGGCGAGTATTACCGGCTGGATGCTTCCGCAAAGGAGATTTATTCCGATGCAAACCGCAGCCTTGCCGCCTGCACGCCCGGCGGAACCGTGCGTTTTGCGACGGATGCAAAGGAAATCGCGCTCCGTATCACTCTTCGTGCCGGCTGCTTCGGGATGCACCATTTCTGTGACCGCGGTGTTTACGGTATCGACATATATATCGGCACCTGCACCGCACGGCGCTACACCGGCAAAATAATGCAGACCTTTGCGGAAAACCACGATGTCAACCGCGGCACCGTGTCCGTAGCCGGGGAAGACAGGTTCAATGAGGTTATGATCGAGCTGCCGCTTTATGCCGGTATCGAAACGCTGAAAATCGGCCTGAAGCCCGGCGAGCTTGTCGGCGCGCCCACGCCGCGCTCCACGGGTGCGGTTGCATTTTACGGCAGCTCCATCACACAGGGTGGCTGCGTTTCCCGCCCCGGAAATTCCTATTGCAATATCATCTGCCGCGCGCTGGATGCCGATTGCTGCAATTACGGCTTTTCCGGCAGCGCCATGGGCGAAACCGAGGTCGCCTCGCATATCGCCTCGCGTGATCTTGCCTGTTTTGTCATGGATTATGACTTCAACTCGCTCTCCTGCGAAACGCTCCGCGCCACGCACGAACCCTTTTTCAAGGTTATCCGCGCCGCACAGCCCACGCTCCCCGTGGTTTTTGTCACTCATCCGTTTTATTCGGAACCCACGGAAAACGACCTTGCCCGTATCGCGATAATCCGCGAAACCTACGAAAATGCGCTTGCCGCCGGAGATAAAAACATCCGCTTTGTAAACAGCGGCGAGTTTTTCACTTCGGATATGCGCGATCTTTACGCCGTGGATAACCTCCACCCGAACGATCTCGGTCAGTTCTCCATGGCGTGCGAGATACTCCCCGCCGTTCGCGGGCTGCTCGGCAAATAGTTTGCCGGAAAAAGCATAAAAGGGAAGCGGTTGCCCCGCTTCCCTTGTTTTTTGCTGTTTACAGCACCGGAAGTGTATATGTACCGAGATAAGCGCGTTTAAGAAGAAGATAATCCACCGCATCGATACTTCCGTTTGAATCTATGTCTGCAAGAACGGTTCTGTACTGCTTATCGAAAGTGCCGAGAATAATACGTTTAAGATAAAGAACGTCGGCCGCGTCGATCTTGCCGCCGGCATCTATATCGCCGAGAAGCCCTCTGTCGGGCACATCGAGTACATCCAGAATTGCGCTTTTCAGCTCTTCGTGCCGGTACATTTTTTTGATAAACGCTTTTATATCCGCATCCTTTACGGTGATTTCGACAGTGATCGTTTCACCGAAAACATCCTTGGAATTGTCCTTGTGTGCCGCTTCAAAATCGTCGGATCTGTCGGGGTAGATGAGTATCCATTCGCTGCGTATTATTTCAAGCGCGGTTTCAAGCGTGATATCGGCGGTGAAGTTAAGAACAACACGGTCATGCACGAAATAAGGGTCCTTCATTCGCGAATCGACATATATGTCGATCTCTTTGTCCGTCGGGATCTTCTTCCCGGATGTCGTTTCGGCAAAAACCGTTGCCGGTCCCGCCGATAAAACTATCGTCAGTGCGAAAAGAATAAGAGCAATCGCTTTTTTCATATCGGTTCTCCTTATTGAAAAGTGGTTGGTTACCGAGGCGGGAAGTAATATGTTTGTTCGTAGTATCGCTTGCATCGCCGCGTGAAGTTGTAATGAATTCACACGAATGATAATGCCGTCGCGATCTGAAAATTATGCACCAACCTTTCTTTATATTTTTGCCGTTGCAAGCGATCAACCGGCTAAAATGATCAGTTCGTTTCGGCAATTTCCTATGTGCGATTATATATTATCACAAATCTAAACAAAACGCAATACAAAAAACCGCATTTCCGCAAAAAAGACCCGCCGTGCGGCGGGCCTTTTCGTATAAAGCTTTGCTTATTTGTCGAGCTCTGCGAAATACTTGATGGTGCGGACCATCTGGCTGGTGTAGCTGTTTTCGTTGTCGTACCACGAAACGGTCTGAACCTGGTAGGTGTCGTCGTCGATCTTGGTGACCATGGTCTGAGTAGCATCGAAGAGAGAGCCGTAGGTGATGCCGATGATATCGGAGGAAACGAGCGGTTCCTCGGTGTAACCGAAGCTTTCGCTGCTTGCTGCCTTCATAGCGGCGTTGATGCCTTCCTTGGTGACATCCTTACCCTTGACAACGGAGACAAGGATAGTGGTGGAACCGGTGCAGGTAGGAACTCTCTGAGCGGAGCCGATCAGCTTGCCGTTGAGCTCGGGGATAACAAGGCCGATAGCCTTTGCAGCGCCGGTGGAGTTCGGAACTATGTTCACGGCTGCAGCTCTTGCACGGCGGAGATCGCCTTTTCTGTGCGGGCCGTCGAGAACCATCTGGTCGCCGGTGTAGGCATGGACGGTCGTCATGATACCGCTCTGGATGGGAGCGTATTCATTAAGAGCCTTTGCCATGGGAGCGAGGCAGTTGGTGGTGCAGGAAGCGGCGGAAATGATCTTGTCGTCTGCGGTGAGGGTACCCTGGTTTACGCCGTAAACGATGGTGGGAAGATCATTGCCTGCGGGAGCGGAGATAACAACCTTCTTAGCGCCGGCGTTGATATGAGCGGAAGCCTTTTCCTTGGAGGTGTAGAAGCCGGTGCATTCGAGAACGACATCGACTTTAAGCTTCTTCCAGGGGCAGTTGTTTGCGTCCTTTTCGGCATAGATCTTTATGGTCTTGCCGTCGACGGTGATGGTGCCGGCTTCGTCATCGGCGGATACTTCGTGGTTGTATCTGCCCTGAGCGGAGTCGTATTTGAGAAGGTGAGCAAGCATTTTCGGGCTGGTGAGGTCGTTGATGGCAACGATCTGATAACCCTTTGCGCCGAACATCTGTCTGAATGCAAGGCGACCGATACGGCCGAAGCCGTTAATAGCAACTTTTACTGACATTGGAAAGTTCCTCCGTAAAATTTTATTTACCATCCGATAGTTTATACTATTCCGGACGAAAATACAAGTACTGTTTTTTGAAAAATCGCAGAAAATTGCGCCGGCGATTTGTTGAAATTATCCAATATACTTGCGTATGCGCAGCTTTGCTCCGACATTCTCGGCAATTTCGCGGCATTTTGCGATATCGCTTTCGGGGATCGTCCCCTCCACGACCGAAAAAAGGACATTCGGTATCCCCGCCCGGACACAGCCGCGCGCATATTCGATTATGGCGGGGAAGGCGTCGAGCCCGTATTTCGGGTGGCAGACGTCATTGTATTCCTCCGCGTTTGCGGCGTTCAGGCTTATGGAAACGGTGTCGATATATTTGCGCAGGACGGGTGTCGTATCGGTTTTGTAAAGCAGATTTGCAAGACCGTTTGTGTTCAGCCGCACGGGCAGCGCGTATTTCTTTTTGAGCAGCGCCGCGGATATCAGGGATATGGAGGGCCAATTCT
>USHI01000036.1 GCA_900554405.1 uncultured Eubacteriales bacterium
TACGCGCTCGTTATCGGCGGTTCGGAACTGGAAAGCGGTGTTGCCGAGCTGCGCCCGATGCGCGGCGGCGAAAGCATAAAGACTGATTTAAGTATCGAGGGTATAATCAGTGCGATACGCGAATGACGCCGCATGAGGAAAACGAAACTTATATTAAGAAGGTATAAATGATGGAAAAGAGAACTCATTACTGCGGCGAGCTGCGTACCGCCGATATCGGCGGCAGGGTGACCGTCGCCGGTTGGGTAAGAAAGCAGCGCAACCTGGGCAGCCTTATATTTATCGACCTGCGCGACAGGACAGGCTATGTCCAGCTTGCCTTTGACGAAAACAGCGCGCCCGAGCTTTTCGAAGCGGCAGCCTCCGTGCGGAGCGAATATGTGCTTGCCGTTTCGGGCACAGTGCGCGAAAGATCGAGCAAGAACCCCGATATCCCCACCGGCGATATCGAAATATACGCCGAAACGCTTTCCGTGCTCGGCGAAAGCGAAACGCCGCCCTTTGATATAACCGACGATTGCAAGGCAAACGAAGAGCTCCGGCTCAAATACCGCTATCTCGACCTGCGCCGCCCGGTTTTGCAGAACAATATCATGTTCCGTGCTAAAACGGCAAAGGCGGTGCGCGATTATCTTTGCGACAACGGCTTTATCGAAATCGAAACGCCGATGCTCATAAAGAGCACCCCGGAGGGCGCGCGCGATTACCTTGTCCCCTCCCGCGTGCACAAGGGCTCGTTCTATGCGCTGCCGCAGTCGCCCCAGCTTTACAAGCAGCTTTCCATGGTTGCCGGGTTCGATAAATACTTCCAGCTTGCGCGCTGCTTCCGCGATGAAGACCTTCGTGCCGACCGCCAGCCGGAATTCACGCAGATAGATATCGAGATGAGCTTTGTCGATACCGAGGATGTCCTTGCCGTGGGCGAAGGGCTCGTGAAGCATATCTTCAAATCCGTTATGGGCGTGGATATCGAAACGCCTATCCCGAGGCATACATATAAAGAGTGCATGGAGCGTTACGGCTCTGACAAGCCGGATATCCGCTTCGGCATGGAGATACAGAATGTTTCCGAAGCCGTGAAGGGCTGCTCCTTCCCGGTGTTTGCCTCCGCGGTGGAAGCGGGCGGCAGCGTGCGCGCCATCAATCTGAAGGGCTGCGCCGATAAGCTCACCCGCAAGGAGATCGACCGCCTTGCCGATTACGCAAAGGGCTGCGGCGCAAAGGGTCTTGCCTGGGTGCGCCGCCACGATACGGACAGCGGCTCCTTCCTGAAACATATGACGGAACCCGAGCTTGCCGCGCTTTATGCCGCCGCCGGCTGCGAAAAGGGCGATGTGCTGCTTGTTCTTGCGGATACGGACACGAACCGTATGCTTTTCCCTTCAGATTATGCTTCCCCAGCTCGGCCAGCTCCGCGGGGAAGCCGCAAACCGGCTCGGGATCGAAAGAACCGGCTACAAATTCCTCTGGGTCGTGGAAATGCCCTTCTTCGAACTGGATGCCGAAACCGGCGAATGGGTCGCGATGCACCACCCGTTTACCGCACCGCTTGACGAATGCCGCGAATACCTCGAAACCGACAAGGGCAGAGTCCGCGCCAAGGCTTACGACCTTGTACTCAACGGGATCGAGCTTTCCAGCGGCTCCATCAGGATTACCGATCCGAAGCTGCAGGCAAAGATATTCGAGCTGCTCGGGCTTTCGGACGAGGAAGCAAGGGTCAAATTCGGCTATCTGCTCGAAGCCTTCAAATACGGAGCCCCGCCCCACGGCGGCATGGCGATCGGGCTGGACAGGCTTGTCATGCAGATGCTCGGCGCTTCGAGCCTGCGCGACGTTACCGCTTATCCGAAGGTCCAGAACGCAAAGGAGCTCATGACCGACTGCCCCGCGGACGTACCGCAGCGGGCGCTTGACGATCTCGGGATCGTAATAAAAGAAAAGGAATAAAATCCAATGATCGAAATTACGGATATACGCAAAAGCTTTGGCGATAAGCACGCGGTGGACGGGATATCCTTTACCGTTGCCGAAGGCGAAATAATGGGCTTTCTCGGGCCGAACGGCGCGGGCAAAAGCACCACGCTGAACATTATCACGGGGTACCTTTCCGCCGACAGCGGCGTTGTGAAGATAGACGGGACGGATATCCTTTCCGACCCTATAAAGGCAAAAAAGGATATCGGCTTCCTGCCGGAAATACCGCCGCTTTACCCGGAAATGACGGTCGCGGAATATCTGGATTTCGTTTACGAGCTGAAAGGCTGCAAGCTTCCGCGCAAACAGCATATCAAGGAAATATGCGAGGTCGTGAAGATCTGGGATGTCTCCGGTCGGCTTATAAAAAACCTTTCCAAGGGGTATAAGCAGCGTGTCGGAATCGCACAGGCGCTTATCGGCAATCCGAAGGTGCTCATATTCGACGAACCGACGATCGGTCTGGACCCGCGCCAGATAATCGAAATACGCAACCTGATTAAAATGCTCGGCAAGGAGCATACCATAATCCTTTCCACCCATATCCTGCCGGAGGTGCAGGCGGTGTGCGACAGGATCGTTGTCATAAACAAGGGCAGGATCGTCGCCAACGAAAAAACGGAGGATCTTATCAACGCGGTGGACGGCTCGCGCAAGCTTGTCGCAAAGATAGTCGGGCAGGAGGAGGAAGTCCTCAAAGCGCTGCGCGCGCTGCCCGGTGTCAAAACGGCGGATATTATCGGCAGGCGCGATACCGATTCCGTCAGCTATCTGCTGGAATCGCAGGAACGTGTCGATATCCGCAAGCCGCTGTTTTATATGCTCTCCTCCAAGGGCTGGCCGCTTGTCGGCCTGGAGGGCGTGGAGCTTTCGCTCGAGGATATATTCATCCGCCTTGTCGGCAGGGAAAAAGAAGCAAAAACCAAGGGAAAAAAGGGGGAATAAGATGTTTGCAATATATATGCGCGAGCTGAAATCCTATTTTCTCACTGCTATCGGGTATGTTTACTGCGGTATGTTCCTTGTCGTTTCCGGGCTTGCCTTCGCTCAGTGCACTCTGCTCAAACAAAGCACGGACAGCATCGGCGAATACTTTGTCTGGATGATAATCATTTTCGCCGTGCTTATCCCGCTGCTCACCATGAAGCTTATCGCCGAGGACCGCAAAACAAGAACCGATCAGATACTGCTCACCAGCCCGGTATCCGTTACCGGGATCGTGATGGGCAAATATCTTGCGGCGCTCACCGTTTATGCCGCGACATTCCTTGTGAACAGCTTCAATTTCGTGCTGCTTGCCAAATACGGCGAGCCGAACGCGATCTCGATACTCACAAACATACTCGGCGTATTCCTGCTCGGCGCGGCGTTTATCGCTATCGGCATATTCCTCTCCTCGCTTACCGAAAACCAGCTTATCGCGGCGGTTTCGGCAATGGGCGTCAATGCCGCGATGCTGCTTGTGAGCCTGCTCGCGGACAAGATATCCGGCACTGCGCTCAGAACCGTCGTAAAATGGTTTTCGGTGCTGGATCGCTTCGCTCCGTTCACACATCAGATGCTGGATGTTTCCGCTATCGTTTATTATCTGAGCCTTGCGGCGGCATTCCTCTTCCTCACGACGCGCGTTATCGAAAAACGCCGTTGGTCGTAAAGAAAGGAGCATTGCCACGATGAAATCAGGAAACAAAGCCGGCCACGACGGCAGACGTGTAAAATACGGCACATTCTCGCTCGTGTTCACCGCCGTTGTGCTTGCGCTTATCATTGTTATAAATATCGTATTCACCTCGCTTTCGCTCACGGGGGCGCTCACAGCCGACCTCACTGCCGAAAGCTTCACCGAAATAGGCGAGGAATCTGTCTCGCTGCTTTCCGCTTTGGGCAAGGATCTGGATATAACCATAACCTTCATGTCCCCGCGCGACCGCTTTGACGACAGCGCCAACGCCTACAACGGCATAAACCTAACCGCGCTCGTGCGCGACCTTGCCGAAAATTACGCCCGCCGGTTCGACGGCAGCGGCGATCTCGGTACCGTGCGCGTGGAATATAAAGAGCTGGATTCCGATCCGGAATTCCAGAACCGCGTTATCGAGGAAACCGGCACCGCCCTTTCCTCCGTGAGCGTTATTGTCAGCGGTAAATATCACCGCCGCGTGCTCGCGCTGCCTGCATTTTTCGAAACCGACAGCAGCGACAGCAGCAAGTATTATTCCTTCAACGGCGAATACCGCTTCACCGCCGCCATGCTCCAAAGCGCGATAAAGGAGCCGATGGCGGTCACCTTCCTCACCGGTCACGGCGAACAGCCCTCCGCAAGCCTCAAATCCGTGCTTTCCGAAGCCGGTTTCGAGATCCGCGAGGAGGATAATATCACCGCAAACGGTGTCGGCGAAAAAACCGAGCTTATAGTTATCTGCGCTCCGAAGAGCGATCTGACATACGAAGAGCTGGACATACTCACCGCGTACCTCAAACAGCATAATTCGCTTATCGTGATGGTGGATGCCTCCACCCCGAAGGATCTTAAAAACCTTTCGGATATGCTTTCCACCGACTGGTGTATCGGCTTTGATGCAGGCGCTCTCGTGAGCGACGAAAAGCATTCGCTTTCCGGCGGGAAATCCACCGTTATTTCGGCGAAATACCCCACCTACGATTCGGATTCCTCCTCCTCCTCCGCCGCATACCAGATCGTAAAGAGCGCATCGGATATCAACGGCAGGATAAACACCTTCATGCCCGAAAGCGTGCGGCTTTATATCAGGGATATGACCGAGCGCGACAAGCAGTCTGTCACGGTGGAAACGGTGCTTACCACCTATGATACCGCGGTGAGCGGTACGACTTCCTCCGAACATGTGCCGGGCGGCGAAATGCCGCTTGCGCTGCTTTCCACAAAATACGAATACGGCAAAAATAACGTGCTGCAATATTCCTATGTGATGCTTATCGGCAGCACCGAATTTGCCTCCGATTCCTACCTTGCCTATGCCGGCAACCGCCGCGTGATGCTTTCCTCCGCGCGCGTGTTCACGGCAAACCGCGTGGCGCCGGATATCCAGAGCAAGCCCTTTGCTTCCACCGCGCTCACGCTCGAAACCGGCACGGCGCAGACACTCACCTGGCTTATCTGCACCGTTGTCCCCGGCGCGATGCTTATCATCGGCGTTGTCGTGTTCTTCCGCAGAAGACATCTGTAAATCAACCCCCGAAAGGATCTTTTCAGCCAAATGAAAAAACAGATCATTGCCGTTTCCGCCGTCGTTCTGGCGATAATACTGCTCGTGACAAGCTATTTCGTGTTTTTCCGCAAATCGGACGACACCGATTTCGATGAATTTTACAGGCTTTCCGATGAAGTAAAGGCGGCGATCGGCGAGATCGGCGAGGATACGGAAATCGAGCTTCGCGGCTATTCCGAAAGCGATGCCGGCTGGCAGGATATTTATAAATCCGCGCTTTGCTTTGCTTCGGCAAGCAAAAAGGTCAAGGTCAAAACCGCTTCCGGCGCGGGCGACGTGCGTATCGGCTCCGACGGCGGCGAGGTCGTCATTGCCTACGGCGATTTCTTCGAAACGCTTTACGACGGCACACGCTATGCCTTCAACGGCGAACCGCTTATCGCAAACGCGATACTGAAATGCAATGCCAAGCCGGAGCTTGCCGTCGAGGCAAGGGCGTATTCCGGCTATGATATCGACGGCGACATTGTTACCGCCTCCGGCGCGCCGTTTGTGTTCAAATCGTTGGACAGGAGCGAAATTTCGCTGATCACTGTCAATAACGAAAACGGCAAATATTCTGTTTACCAGAACGACGGCAGCTTTTACTTTTCCGGCTCCGCCGCCGTTGCGATGAACAGCGAAACCTTCTCGCTTATCACGACAAATATGCGCTATCCCGTCTCTGTCGGCAAAATGAAGCTGCCGGAGGGCAGAAGCTGGAAGGATTACGGGCTGGAAAGCGAAGCGGATGCGGCTGCGAGCTACACGATAATGTCCGAAAAGGATTCCTCCGGCAGATATTTTCTGCATACCGTTTATATCGGCGGGCTTTCCGGCACGAAAAGCTATTATTACGCGCGCTATATCGGCGGGCTCTTTGCCGACAACGGCGGGGAATCCGAAATGGTCGTGAACCTTTCCAAGGATATAATTTATTACATTTCGGCATCCGTCGTTACCGGCTCGCTGATGCAGCCCGAAACGGCCATGATGGACCCGACACTTATCAAAACGGTCTCGAGCGCGAACGATATTTATTATATCGACGATATCTGTATAGATATCCCCGCCGCGGGGATAAATGCTCATATCCGCAATATGAGCGCGTTTATCGCGGCTTCCAACCTTTCCGCAAACGATAATTCCGCACTTTCCAAGCTGATGTCGGATAAGGTCTATGCGGAGGATTATTCGAAATATGCGGACGGGTGGACAAACCATGCCGATATTTTCGGCGGGTTTTCCAGCTCGGACGGCGGCGCGACATATATCGAAGCGGTTCTTGCGCGCAATGCCGCGGACGGAAAGTATTCGGTCTCCGTCGGGCTGCTGCGTGATGAAGCGGCGGGGGCATATCTCCCGCGGGAGCTATACTTCACCGTTTCGGACGACGGAGTGAATTACAAACAGATCGGCGAAACGCTTTCCCCGGCGCAGGAGGATAAGACAATAAAGCGTTATACGCTTGAATTCGAATCCGAAAACGCCGTGAAGTATATTCGTGTCTGCTTTGATGTCCCGCAGGTGAAATACAGCTATGTTGTGATGGACGAGATCCATGTAACCGCAGGCGGGATCGATGCGCAGCCCTCGGATTCGCTTTCCGGGGTGTGGCGGCTTGTCAATCCGCAGAGCCTGATCCCGGAGGGGCGCAATTTCGCCTACCTCGATATGACAAACTTCGGAAATTTCGTGCAGAGCATCGCTTCGCTCAAGGGCGACAGCGTTGTTGCCTGCGGTATCGGCAAGGACGGCGATGCAAAGGAGCTGAATACCGAGCTGCTCGCAAAATACGGGCTGGATAACCCGGCAAAGCACTTTTCCTTTGTTTACAAGGGCGAAATCACCGTTGATCTTTACGTTTCCGAAAAGAACGAAAACGGCAATTATTACGTTTACAATACCTATTACGGCGTTTACGACGGTAAGGATATGCTTATAACGCCGGATGTTATCTGCGAAATATCCCCCTCTACGGCCGCATGGCTGGATTGGGATATGACCGAATATATAGCCCACCCGATACTTTCCATATACCTTGTCGAGATAAGCGAAATGACATTCGAGTTCGGCGGGAACAAATACGATTTCCGCATGGGGCTGGATTCCGACGGCAGCCTTGCCAGTGTCCGCCACGGCGGCAAGGAATACGATGTACTCAGCTTCAAATATCTCTTCCAGGATGTGCTTTCCGTTTATCTGGAGGATAAATACACCCCCGGCGAGGGCGAGCTGGGCGAGGAATACCTGCGCATAGAGATAAAGGCGAAAACACGGGATATAAGCCTTGTGTTCTACCGCGTTTCGGCTTCGAAGTGCTATTTCACCGTCGACGGCAGCGGCGGATACTATACCACCGTTGAATCGGTCAATACCGTCCGCGATGATGTTCTGAAATATCTCGACGGGCAGACTATCACACGGCGATGAGGCGCCTGCTTGCGCTGCTGCTCTGCGCGGCGGCGGTTCTGTGTGCCTGCGGCGCGCGGGAGGAAGCCGATCCGCAGCCGCTTGCCGAAGCGATTTCGGATGTGAACGGCAGGGATGCGCTTTCCGGAAAGTATACATTGGAAATGACCTTCGGTCAGAACAGCACGCTTTATTATGCCGCGGGCGATGTGGAATGGGATCGCGCGGCGCTCACCGCCCGTGCGAGCTTCACGCAGAACCATCTCGGCAGTTCGGTGCGGTGCGAAAACGTTTTTGAAAACGGCGTGATGAAAAGCATCGAAAACGGCGGCGAGCTCGAGGTCGAACGCGACGCGGGCGAGCTTTTCTCCAAATTTCCCTACTTCCGCCTGCCGGAATATTCCGCGCAGGGCGAAGGGCTTGCCGCGGCGGAAAACGGCACAGCCACGACATATACCTACACGATGCCGGACGGCAAAGCCTTTGCCGAAAGCGTCGTCGGAGATCTGTATTCTCTTGTGACGGCGATAAAAAAGCCGCAGCGTGAAAAAACCGAATACGGCAAGGTCGCGTGCATTATAGTCGTGCGCGGCGGCACGGTAGAATCCGCGCGGTATGAGTATACCGTAAAGCTTTTCGATACGCCGGCGTATTCAAAGGTCTATTCGGCACCCGAAAGCGAATATACCGTCACCGTGAAGGTTTCCGCAAAGATCACATACAAATAAATAGGATTAGGGGTGCTTCCCGCAGGAGCGGGCGGCTGAGAATATACCCTTGAACCTGATGCGGGTAATGCCGCCGTAGGGAGGATCCACTTTGACCGGGAATCTGCGTTTTTCCTTCCTTTACGGCGATATTATATATATCTATCCAAACCGAAAGGAAACTAAAAATGGAAAAAACAAAACAAAAAGAGGCGCTTCGTGCGCTGTGTGAAACGGCTGTCATGGTCGCGCTTGCCGTGGCGCTCAGCTTTGTTAAAGTTGATCTTTGGGCGCAGGGCGGATCACTCAACCTTGTAATGATCCCGATAATCATTGTCGGTTATCGCCGCGGGTGGCAGTGGTCGATCCCCGCGGGGCTTGCGTTCGGGCTTATCAAATGCGCCATGGGCGAAGGCTTCTCCTACGGCTTTGCCTCCGTGATGCTGGATTATGTGCTGGCTTACGGTGCTGTCGGTCTTGCCGGCTTCTTCAAGGGCGCAAAGCACGGCATGGCAATCGGCTCGGTTGTCGGCTCCGCGGCAAGATTTCTCGTGCATTTCGCAAGCGGTATAACGATCTATCGTATCGGTATCGGCGAAAGCGTGGAGCTGTTCGGCAAAACCTACGGCAGCGATGCCGCAGTGCTTTACTCGATCGTATACAACGGCAGCTATATGCTCGTTAATATGATTGTTGCCGTTGTTGTTTCGCTGCTTATCGAAAAGGCAATTTCGCGCATACCCAAATAAAGGCGGTTTGAACGCCGCGGTCACACCGGAAAAGGAGTAAAAGCTTATGTACTACGGATATCTCGGGTATCTTCTGTTCATGCTTCCCGCGCTGCTGCTCGGGCTGTATGCTCAGATAATGGTCAAGGTCAATTACAGCCGGTATTCGAAGGTCATTTCGCGTTCCGGTCTGACAGGCAGGGAAGCTGCCGAAAGAGTTCTGCAAATGAACGGCGTGGGCGGAGTGCGCATCGGCAGGGTCGGCGGCACGCTTACCGACCATTACGACCCGCGAAGCAACAGCATAAACCTTTCGCAGGGGGTTTACGACTCCGCGACGGTCGCCGCTATAGGCGTTGCCGCGCACGAGGCGGGCCATGCCGTCCAGTATGCGAAAAATTATGCACCGATCAAGCTGCGTATGGCGATAATCCCGGTTTGCAATATCGGCACGCGGCTCGGTCCTTTGCTTATAATACTCGGCTTCTTCCTTTCCTACATGGCGGAATCGATGATAACCGTCGGCAACACACTGTATTTTATCGGGCTCATACTGTTCTGCACCGTGGCGCTGTTCCAGCTTGTCACGCTGCCGGTGGAGCTGGATGCCTCACGCCGCGCGCTGAAGGCGCTTTCGGGCGGTGTGATGGAAAAAAGCGAGCTGCCCGGGGTGCGCAAGGTGCTCACCGCCGCGGCGCTCACATATGTTGCGGCGCTTGTCAGCGCGGTGATGCAGGTAATCTACTATGCCTCACGCTACCGCCCGCGGGAAAAATAACGATATGTGCCCCACCCCGCCCGGGCGCGGCACAATATATTGCGGGGGCGGGATTTTCCACGCAAAATGCGCAAAAACACTTGATTTTGTGCAAAACCCGTGATATAATCAGTTGTTAAAACTCGGCGGTCCTCTGTCGCTCGCATGAACGCCGAAGAAATACGGAGGTAAAACGCTTTGGATATGCTTAAAGCTTTTACAGAAGAGCAGTTGAAAAAGGAGGTTCCTCAGTTCAACATCGGCGATACCGTAAAGGTATACCAGAGAATAGTTGAAGGAACCAGAGTCAGGACCCAGATCTTCGAAGGTACCGTTATCGCGAAGAAGAACGGCGGCATTTCCGAATCCTTCACCGTAAGGCGTGTTTCCTACGGCGTCGGCACGGAAAAGACCTTTCCGATCCATTCCCCGAACGTTCAGTCTGTCGAAGTCGTCAGAGCAGGTAAGGTTCGCCGCGCGAAGCTTTACTATCTCCGCGACAGAGTCGGCAAGAACGCCAAGGTCAAGGAAAAAATCTAAGTCGGCTCGCCAGGCAAAGGCGGACGGCGATCGAAACGGCTGCTTTTGCCCTCGGCGTCTGCGTAAGTGCAGACGCCTTTTGCTTTTTATTCGATAAATCACTATTTCAGGCGGTAACGGAATGAACGAAAACAACGAAACGAACACCACCCCGCTCCGGGAACAGCCCGAACAGCCGGCTCCGCCCGCGGGCGGCAGCGAGCCGGAAGCGCCCGTGCGCGAGCGTAAGGTGAGCACGTCCAAACGCGTAATGCGCGCCGTTTTCGATTATGCGGAAACCTTTGCATACGCGCTGCTCACGATGATGATACTGTTCCTGTTTGTTTTCCGGCTTGTCACGGTGGACGGGCATTCCATGCTCGAAACGCTTCACGACGGCGACCGGCTTATAGTTTCCGGAATGTTTTATACCCCGAAAACGGGGGATATAGTCGTGATACAGCCGGATTCGCACCGCCTTTCGGATGAACCGATAATCAAACGCGTTATCGCCGTGGGCGGTCAGACGGTGCGGATAGATTACGAAAAATGGGAAGTTTATGTGGACGGTGTC
>USHI01000037.1 GCA_900554405.1 uncultured Eubacteriales bacterium
GGTGCGGAAAGGGCGTTGCGATGCGCGCAAAGGGGCTGGGCGCTTCCGTCATTGTCACGGAGGTGGACCCGATACGCGCCATGGAAGCCGTGATGGACGGCTTTGCCGTCATGCCGATGGAGGATGCCGCGCGCGAGGGCGATTTCTTCTGCACCGTCACGGGCAACCGCTCCGTTATCACAGAAAAGCATTTTCCGCTGATGAAGGACGGCGCCATACTTACGAACGCCGGGCATTTCGATGTCGAAGTGGATATGGATGCGCTTCGCGAATACGCCGTGGATACATGGGATGCCCGCGCCAACATAAAGGGCTATAAGCTCCCGAACGGGAAGAGCGTTTATGTCATTGCGGAGGGCAGGCTTGTAAACATCTGCGCGGGCGACGGCCACCCCGCGGAAATAATGGATATGTCCTTCGCGATACAGGCGCTTTCCGCGCTTTATCTTGTGAAAAACCGCGGTCTGATCGCCGAAAAGCTTATAAAAGTCCCGCACGAGATCGACACCGAGGTCGCACGGCGCAAGCTGGCATACTGGGGCTGCCGCATAGACGAGCTCACGCCCGAGCAAAAGGATTACCTTGCCGCATGGCGGCATTGAATATTAAAAAACGGAAAGGAACAAGAGAATATGTCCACACCACACAACGCTGCGAACCCCGGCGATATCGCCGAAACCGTCATCATGAGCGGCGATCCGCTCCGCATACGCTACATAGCCGAAACCTTCCTCGAAAACCCGGTATGCTTCAATACCATCCGCGGAATGCTGGGATACACCGGCACCTACAAGGGCAGGCGTATTTCCGTGATGGGACACGGCATGGGCATGGCTTCGCTCGGTATCTATGTTTACGAGCTTTATAATTTTTACGGCGTAAAGCGCATTATCCGCGCGGGCAGCGCCGGAGGCATCGGCGACGATGTCAACCTGCGCGATATCGTTATCGCGCAGGGCGCCTGCACCGATTCCAACTTTGCATGGCAGTATAACCTTCCCGGCGTTTTCGCCCCCATCGGCGATTACGGTATGCTGAAAGCCGCGGATGAAAAGGCGCGCGAGATGGGCATACCCGTCAAGGTCGGCAACATATTCTCCACGGATGTGTTCTACGGGCCGGAGGACACCGCCGCGCGCTGGCGCGAAATGGGCGTGCTTGCGGTGGAAATGGAAGCGGCTGCGCTTTATATGCTCGCGGCAAAGGCGGGCGCAAAGGCGCTTTGCATCTGCACGATAAGCGACCATATGTTCCGCACCGAGCAGGTCCCGCCGGAGGAACGCCAGAAGGGCTTCGACAACATGATCAAGCTTTGTCTTGAAGCCTTTGCGGAGTAAAACGCAATATAACCGAATACGAAAAGGAGGCACGGTATCGACCGCGCCTCCTTTTTTGTGTTGTATATACCGAACTCATGATACCTCATTATATGACAATTTGTCATATTTGTCAAGGAAATATTTGGCATAATGAATTCGGTGATATAATGAGCAACAACCTAAAGCTATTGCGCAAAAGCAGAGGCTACACCCAGATAGCGGTACAAATGAAGACCGGAATCGAACAGGCGCTGCTTTCGAAATACGAAACAGGCGAGCGCATTCCCACAACGGAAGCGCTCATAAAGCTTGCGGATTTTTACAATGTAAGCATAGATTATATTCTCTGCCGGACGGACAACCCCGAAATACGCAAATAGCGCCCACGCAAAAAGCAAAAAAACAAGAGAGGCACGAAAAAAACGTGTCCCTCTTTGCTTTATTCTTTGCAGCCTTTGAAGCTTTACAGCGTGATATGGTCGATAATGTAGTTAAGATATTTTTTATACGCCTGCTTGTCGGCGACAATGCGCTTCATTTCGTAAAGCTTGTTCGGGGGGATAGCCTCTTCCTCCTCCGGCTTGAGCTTGCCCTTCATGAGCTTGTCCACGGTGAGCGCATCGTAAATATCCATTGCGACGATATTATTCCCGCGCAGGCACATGACCTGCTTCATCTGACCTTCCACAAGGTTTTCGACTGCGGCGCAGCCCATTTGTGTCGCAAGGACACGGTCGCGCAGTGTCGGCGAGCCGCCGCGCTGGATATGCGCAAGCCTTGCAAAGCGGCTTTCGATACCGGTGCGTTCCTCGATCATTTTTGCAAGCCCTTCGCCGTAATCGTGGCCCATGCCTTCGCTTGCGATAATAATAAAGTTGCGCTTGCCGCCCTTGCGTGCTTCCACCATTTTTTCGATAACGTGGTCGAAATCGGTGGGGATTTCTTTTATCACGGCGGTAACTGCGCCGACGGCAATAGATGTCTGCAATGCGATATCGCCGGCTTCGCGGCCCATGACCTCCACAACGGTGCAGCGCGCGTGGCTTTCGCTCGTATCGCGAAGCTTGTCCACAAGCTCCACGACGGGGTTCATGGCCGTATCGAAGCCGATCGTCATTTCGGTGGAGGCGATATCGTTATCGATCGTGCCGGGGATACCGATACAGGGAACGCCCGCATCGGTAAGATCGACAGCGCCGCGGAATGTGCCGTCGCCGCCGATGGTGACAATGCCTTCTATGCCGTATTTATCGCAGGTGGCAGCCGCCTTCATAACGCCTTCCCATTCGCGGAATTCCTTGCTGCGCGCGGTGTAAAGCACGGTACCGCCGCGGTTGATTATGAAGGAAACATCGCGTTCGTGAAGCTGCTTTATATCGCCGTCGATAAGACCCTGATAACCGTTGTAGATACCGAATACCTCAACGCCCTTGTAAAGCGCAAGCCTTGTAACGGCACGCACGGCGGCGTTCATGCCGGGAGCATCGCCACCGCTCGTAAGCACGCCGATCCTTTTGATCTGTTTCATATATATTCACCTCGCATATTATTCCGAGTGCATTCTACCATTCATTTTGTGTTAAGTCAAGAGATTTTTGCGCCTCGCGGAATAGAAAAGCGCCGATGCGAATATACCTCTAACAAAACGAAGCGGAGGTTTTTATTTTGACAGACACGGGTATATACAGCGATATTGCCGTCAGAACGGGCGGCGATATATATATCGGCGTGGTGGGCCCGGTACGGACCGGTAAATCCACGCTGATAAAACGCTTTACTGAAAACCTGATCCTGCCGGGAATAGAAAGCGAATCCGACCGGGTACGCGCCCGGGACGAAATGCCTCAATCGGCATCCGGCAGGACGGTAATGACGACAGAACCGAAATTTATCCCCGAAAACGCGGCAAGGATACCGCTTGACGAAGGCGCGGAATGCCGTGTGAAGCTTATCGACTGCGTGGGATATATTGTCCCCGGAGCGATGGGGCTGATCGAGGAAGGGCAGCCGCGCATGGTCATGACACCGTGGTCGGAAACCCCGCTCCCCTTTGAGGAGGCGGCGGAAACCGGCACGCGCAAGGTCATACGCGAGCATTCGACGGTCGGGATCCTTGTCACAACGGACGGCAGCATAGGCGAGCTCCCGCGGGAAAGCTATGTCGATGCCGAAAAGCGCGTTGTGGATGAATTGAAGGAGATAAACAAGCCGTTTGTCATCGTGCTGAACAGCGCCCGCCCGAACGGGAGCGAGGCGGCATCGCTTGCCGAAAAGCTGGAAGCCGATTACGATGTCCCGGTGCTTGCGTTGAACTGCCTTGAAATGGGCGAGGAGGATATCCGCGATATCCTGCGCGGACTGCTTTACGAGTTCCCTGTAAGAGAGATCAACGTTTCGCTCCCGGAATGGCTCGGCGCACTGGACGACGGCGATACATTAAAGGAAAAGCTGTTTTCGGATATACGCGCCGGCGCAGCCGGGATAAAGCGCGTGGGCGAAATACGCGAAAGCGTCGCCGCCTTCCGAAGCGGAGATATAACCGCGCATACCGGCACGCTCAACCTCGGCACGGGCGAGGCGGATATCGCGCTTGATGTGCCGAACACGCTGTTCTATTCCGTGCTTGCCGAAAAGAGCGGTCTGGAGATCGAAGGCGAGCTCGGGCTGCTGAGCGTTATAACCGAGCTTGCGGATACAAAGCGCAAATACGACAAGGTCGCCTCCGCGATAGACGATGTGATGAACGACGGCTACGGGATCGTGATGCCTTCGGTGGACGATCTCACGCTGGAAGAGCCGGAGATCGTGAAGCAGCCGGGCGGTTACGGCGTGAAGCTGAAGGCGAGCGCACCCTCCATCCACATGATGAAGGCGGATATAGAGACGGAGGTCAACCCGATCGTCGGAACCGAAAGCCAATCCGAGGAGCTCGTCAAATTCCTTCTGCACGAGTTCGAGGAGGACCCGAAAAGCATCTGGGAATCCAATATGTTCGGCAAAACGCTGCACGAGCTGGTGAGCGAAGGGCTGAACAGCAAGCTGGCACATATGCCCGATTCGGCGCGCATGAAGATCGCGGACACGATCCGCCGTATAATAAACGAAGGAAGCGGCGGGCTGATATGTATCCTGCTGTAACGCCGCCGGCGGTAATGTCCTTCTGCGAGCTGAAAGACAAGGAGGTCGTCAACATCCGCGACGGAAGCGTTCTCGGCTGCGTGTGCGATATCGAATTCCGCGTGTGCGACGGTCAGATAACCGCCATATGCGTTCCGGGCAGCGGTTTTTTCTCATCCCTATCGGCAAAAAACCGCCTGGTCATCCCCTGGTGCAACATAGAGCGAATCGGGACCGACACGATACTTGTAAAATACAGTGAAGAAGGGGCGCGGAAATGACCGCGCCCCTTTCGGCTATGCTTTTTTAGTCCTCTGCTTTACCGTCCGTATCTTCCCCGCCGGTTTCGGGTGTTTCGACCTCCGCTTCGGTGTTTTCGCCGGGAGCGGCTTGTGCAGGTATGCCGGGCTCCGTTCCGGAGTCTTCCTGCGCCGACATATCCTCCGCAGGCGGTTCGCCCGGAGCATCCGCACGGGCATTCTCCGCGGGAGGGTACGCATCCATATCGTCGTAATAATCGAAGGAGAAGAAGCGGCATTTAGCCTTTTGCTTCCTTATGACCTTAAAGAAGACCATATACGCGATATAAACGGCAAGCGCGCAGAGAGAGATCCACAGCCCGCCGGGGAGCCGTATTTCCTTCCCCGCCACGGTGACCGTTGTGGGAACGGCAAGCCCGGGAGTGGAGTAGGAAAACTCGATATCGTTTTCGCCCGCCCCGCATTCGACGGCGACAAAGCCGTAGGTAACGCGCAGCACCTCGCGCTCCGTGCCGTTGACAGTCGCCGTCCAGCCGTCCGCCTCATAAGGAACGCTGAACAGAACGACATTCGGCTTATCCAGCGTTATCTTCGCATTGAAGCCGTAGCTCGAATAATCAAATTCCGAGCAGCACATCTCGCGGCGTTCGAGCACGGAGGCCTTATAGGTTTCCTCGCCCGCGCGCGCCTTGGAGGCGTTCGGGTAGACGCGTGTCATGAACTGCGAATAATAATCCGCCTTTTCATCCGGAACGACGATATATTTGCAGAGCATCGAATGCCGCTGATTGGTGATATACGCACGCTCGAAATCCGATTCCGTCATGAATTCGGTATAAGCAAAGCCCATCGGCAGGAAGTATTCGTTTTCGTAAATATTGTAATTGTTCTGCGTATCGACATAGGTAAATCCGAGCGTATCGTGCTTGCCCTCGTAAACCGTCTTGCCGTTGACCGTCTTTTCCGTGAGCTTATCATCCCCGGTGCGGATAAAGGAATACTTCGCCGAGGTAAAGCCGCGTATGCCGTAATAGCTGCTGAGCGGGCGCGAGCCGACATCACGCGTGACACCGATCTTCGGATAAAATTCCATGATAGAGGGCGGCACGACGGTGTGGAAGCAGACTATGTTCGGGTAATTCCAGTAAATACCCAGGTTATCCATCGTGGATATCTTGCTGCTGCGGTAGAAATCCAGGCGGTAAAAGCCGGAATGCGGGTCGGGAAGGTTCACCTCCCCGTTTATGCACTGATCCACCATAAAGCTGCTGTCGTGCGAATACATTTTGCCGTTGGTGATATGTATGCAGCCGTAAAGCACCGTCATACAGGAAACACCGATAAGCAGCGCGCGGGAGAAAAGCTTTGTCCCGCGGTAGCGGCGGAAGATCATTGCAGTGAAGGCGATCCCCGCAAAGGCAAGCGCGACATAGATCCAGAACCGGAGCGTATACGGCGGGTAGCCGAGCTTGTATTCCGTCTTATTTGTCGGGTCGAGATACCATACCAGCCCGAGCCCCGCCGCGACAAGCGTGCAAAGCACCGTGTTGACGGCAAATGGAATGCTCCACCGCGTGCGCTCATCATCCAGCGCGACGACCGTCGCCAGCGAAAAGATCATGATGAGCATATACAGCCAGCGGGCGTAAAAGCTGGAATTGAAGAGATAAAACAGGCTGTTTGTAACCGGGAAGAAGGGCATGAGCGCCAGAACGACGGCAAATGCTTTCAGCCATCCGCGCTTCTTCACGCTGAAAAGCGCCATGACACCGCTCACCGAAACGAGCGGGAGATACATGGAAATGGAAGCCCAGCGCGTTTCGTGGCCATAGAAGAAGTTTACGCGCGAGGGGATATCCGGCGGGAAGATATAGGATTCGAAAAGCTGCCCGTAACGCTGCCAATAGGTCTTGTCGCCGTTGCGGTAAACAAACAGCTTTATAAAGTTCGTTTTTGCCGCCTCGAAATCGCCGCCGAGCAGCCCCTTGAACATTTCGGCGATAATGCCGGTGTAGGAGCGCTCGATACGCGAATTGCCCATGAGCGCCGCCGCGCCGGGAAGGAAGATGAACATGGACATCATAAACCCGAGCACCGCTTCGAAGAACAGGCCGCCGAGCTTGCGCAGGCTGATATCAAATGTGCGCGAGGAGGAACGGAAGAAGAAATAAAGTATGCAGAATACGACCTGCCCCGCGAACATGAAGTAGTTTATCATCGCGTTCAGGCACACGGCAACGGCAAACAGCCCCTTGCGGTCGTTCTGGACATATTCCTCCATGCCGATAAGCAAAAGCGGGAAGAACGCCACGACATCGTGGAACTGGTTGAAGAAGGTGTTGTATATCTGGAAGCCGGAGAATGCATAAAGCATCGCGCCGATAACGGCGTAATCCTTGTTGCGCACAAAGCGCTGCAGATAAGCATACGCAAGCACGGCGGCAACGATGTATTTTACAATGTACATCGGTGCCATGAGATAAGGCGCCCAGGATGCGGGGAAAAGGCAAAACAGCCAGTAAAACGGGCTGCCGATCATGTAATATGAATAGCTCCCCACAAAGTTGCTGCCGAGGTCGGTCACCCAATCCCAGCCGAAGCTGCCCTCGCGCGCCATATCCACCGCGTGGCGGTAAAAGCAGATCTGCTGCGCGTTATAATCGCCGTAATAAAGGAAAACCGCGCTGCCGGTCTTGACCCATTCGACAATGACAAACGGCACCGTTAAGCAGGAGGCGACGACAAACGACCACAAAAGCACCTTGCGGTAAAAATGCCAGGGGCTTTCGCGGTCGAAGGTGAATTTCTTTCTTAAAGCCGTAGTAAAGCTCATTTTTCTTCCTCCGCGGGGAATCAAATAATGATACTCCGTTATTATATATTAAATTCCGAAAATTGTCAACGCCGCCGCGGAAGTTATTCATGCCCCCGGGGAAAGCAAAAGGCGCGCCCGGAGGCGCGTCCCTTTGCCTTGTATGTTTCGGTTTTGGAATTTATGCAAATTTGGAAAGGTCGAATGTGCCGAGGTAGCCGCGTTTGAGATAGAGGTAGTCCGTCGCGTCTATCCTGCCGTTGCCGTCGACATCCGCATTTTCGAGGTTGATATTACCGCTGAAAGTACCGAGGATGTAGCGTTTCAGGTAAAGGCAATCGAGCATGGTTATCTCTCCGTCCCCATCCACATCACCCGGGATACGATTCAGTGTATCAACGATCGCGCCGCATTCGGTGCACTTCTTCACCTTTTTGCCGTTTTCGATAACCCACTTTTCACCCGGAGTATGCGGCTTGGTAGGTATTTCGCTGCCGTCGGCAATTTTTTCGTTGCAGCCGTTGCAGTATGTGTCGCCGGTGTAGCCCTTTTCCGCGCAGGTGGCAGCCTTTTCGTGTTCGATATGCGTGCCGCCCGTGTGGTTTTCGGGGTTCAGTTCGCCGTATGCTTCGCCGCAGATTTCGCATATTGCTTTATCTTTGCAGGTCGCCGTTCCGCCGGTGTGGGTGGAGATGGTTTCACCGCACAGGTCGCAGACATGGTCGTGGTTCTCATCCGAGTGGTTGGAAACAGTCTTTCCACAGAGGTCACAAATGTGGTTGTTGTCATCGTCTACGTGATTGGATACAGCTTTTCCGCAAATGTCGCAGACGTGGTCGTTGTTGCTGTCAACGTGGTTGGAGACGGTTTTGCCGCAGATATCACAAACATGGTTGTTGTTTTCGTCTACGTGGTTGGTGATAGCTTTTCCGCAGAGGTCACAGATATGGTTGTTGTTATCTTCAACATGGTTGCTGACAGTCTTGCCACAAATGTCGCAGACATGGTCGGTGTTGCTGTCAATGTGGTTGGAGATAGTTTTTCCACAAATGTCGCAGATGTGATCAGTGTTGTCGTCTACATGATTGGAGACAGCTTTGCCACAGATATCACAGATGTGATCTTTATTGCTGTCAATATGGTTGGAGACAGCTTTTCCGCAGATGTCGCAAAGGTGGTCGGTATTCTCGTCTTTGTGCGTGCAAGAGTATGCACAGACGGTGCAGACGCCGTCCTCAAACTTGTGGTCGGCTTCCGCAACAGTTACCTTGCCGCAGCAGTTCCATTTCTTGGTATGCGTTGTTTCGGTCTGTTCCCAGACTTCCTCACCGGTGTGGTTTTCGGGGTTCAGTTCGCTGTATGCTTCGCCGCAGATTTCGCAGACAGCTTTGTCTTTGCAAGTAGCCGTTCCGCCGGAGCAGTTCTCTGTTTCGGTATCGGTGCAGCCGTCAAAGGTGCAATGGCGGGTATGGGTGCCGTCACCGTTCGGTACATAATCACCATAAGTATGCTCATGCATTTTCAAGGTTACGCTTACATCCATTGTCTTGCCGTTTTTACCTATGTCAAAGTAATACTTAAAGCTTGTCCGCTCACCATTAAAAACAATGATGCCGGTTTCCGAATCGTATGTTCCAATATTTGGGTTAATGCTGACTCTGGAGAGGTATTCTTGTGGGATCAAGCTACACATATCAAAAGTTTTGCGATTTGTCACTGCCATTGTGAGCTCAGTTCCATAGCTCAATTTTGTTAGTTTGGTATTGCTGCTCACGTCAAGCATTGGGAGTTGATTCCATATGCAATCCAACGTGGTGATTTCCGTATTATTGCTCAAATCAAGTACTCTTATTTTATTGAACTCACAATGTAAAATAGAAAGTTTGATATTGTTACTCACATCAAGTATTGTAAGCAAATTGTTAGAGCACCACAATTCGGTGAGCGCGGCGAAATATTCAATACCTTTAAGGCTCTTGATTTTAGCGCCATAAAAACTGATTTCTTTGACAGCTTCGGCCTCCGATACCGAAAAGTATCCGTTGCTGTTTTTGCCAATATCTCCAAGCATAGCATAATTACGAAAGATATCATCCGGAAAATTATTCTCGCAAATGTGCAGATTGCCATTCGCATTAACACACGCCGGAACGCCGCTGAACGTGCCGAGGGTATGACCGCTGCACGCGGCGGTCGCGCCGAGGGTAGATTCACCCTCCGCAGCAGCGGGCAGCAGCCCGACAAACGCCGTAGCAGACACCGCGCCGAGGGTAAACAATACCGCCAGCGCAAGGGAAAGTGCTTTCTTGAAAAAGTGCTTCATTTCTTTGTTTTCTCCTTTTGTTGTATTTATTTCACAGCTGCCTGCACCGCTTGTCGGTGCAGGCGACTGTTTAGTACTGCATTAAAAGTGGTACAAACGCTTGATTTCCATGTTTTCCTCCGAATTAAATATTTAGTAATCCGGGCGGAGCAACATAAACCTCATTATGTTGCTTTTATCGCCGCCGATGTGGGGGCAAAGCGCGCCTGATGCGGAGGCTCGGCACACGGCGGGCACACGGAAAACGCATTTTGAACCCGTTTTGGGCGCAAAAAGGGCGCGCGCAGGCAAGCCTTGGGATTTTTTTGCAAAACATATTTAACCAAGGCTTTGTTTTTGCGCCGATTTTCGCATATTGTATTGCTTTTCCCCACCGAACGCTTGACTTTTTTCTCCGAAAGCGGTATCATAAAACCGGAATTCGGGAAAAGTTCGATTGGTGTGCCGAATTAAAAGCAACATAATGAGGTTTATGTATCCAAACCGCCGCGGGCGGCTTTTTTATTCCTTTTTCGGCACAATGCTACATTATCAGCCGCATACGTTCCATGCAGCGGCGGTGCTCCGCGCCGGTGGAAATGATATAAATGCGCGTGGTATTTATGCTGCTGTGCCCCAATATATCCGCAAGCTTTGCTATATCCTTCTCCTGCGCATAGAACACGCGCGCAAAAAGGTGGCGCAGGTTATGCGGGAACACCTTTTGCGCATTTACGCCCGCTTCCCTGCACAGCGATTTCATCTCCCGCCAGATATTCGTGCGCCCGAGCGGCTTGCCGGTGCGCGTTACAAAGATCATGCCGCTCTTTATACCCTGCTCCGCGGCATAGCGGAGCAGCTTTCGCCTTAACGCCTTTACGATAAACACCGTGCGCGTTTTTGCCTTACAATTAACCGCCGTTTCGCCGCGCCGCACCGATTCCACGGTTATATATCGCAATTCGCTCACGCGGATGCCCGTGCCGCATATTGTTTGCAGCAGCAGGCAGAGC
>USHI01000038.1 GCA_900554405.1 uncultured Eubacteriales bacterium
CCGCCGATAACGGCGATGGTCGCGGGTACGGCGCCGTTGTCGCGGATGGTCTGCTCGACCATGAGCGCGGTCTCTACGTTGCGGGGATAGGGCATGCCGTGGGAGATGATAGTGCTCTCGAGCGCGACGACGGGTCTGCCCTCGTCGAGGGCCTTGCGCACCTCGGGAGAAATGTCAAGGTATTTGTTCATAGTATGGCTCCTTTTTACGGATATCGGTCGTTATTCCGCCATTTTCACCGCGGTGTCCAGCGCGAGGCGGATCATCTGGTCCAGAGAGGACTGGCGGTCCTTCGCGTCGAGGCGCTCTGAGCGGAAGATGTGGTCGGTGACGGTGCCTATGCACAGCGCGCGGCGGTGGAAGTAGGCGGCGTTGGGGTAGAGCGCGATGGCCATGACGCCCAGCCTCTTCCATGCCGCGGCCTCGCTCATGCCGTCGGCGTAGTAGAACATATCGCTCGAGAGTATGTTGCCCACGCGCACATGCAGCCCCATGTCCAGCGCGCAGTCCTCGGCGGTGCGCAGGAGCTTATAGTCCGCGATGGGCGCAAAGCTGCCGGTGACGCCGAAGCGCTTTGTGTAGTTCGAGTCGGTGCAGGCGGCCTGCGCAAGGATAACGTCGCGCAGCTCGAGCTCCTCCTGCAGTGCGCCGGTGGTGCCGATGCGGATGATGCTTTCAACGTCGTACTCGCTGTAAAGCTCCCAGCTGTATATGCCGATCGAGGGCATTCCCATGCCCGAGGCCATCACCGTGACGGGGACGCCCTTCCATGTGCCGGTGTGGCCCTGCACGCCGCGGACGTTGTTGACGAGGACCGCGTTTTCGAGGAAGTTGTCTGCCACATATTTCGCCCTGAGCGGGTCGCCGGGCATAAGTACGGTCTTTGCGATCTGACCCTTTTCGGCCTTGTTGTGAACGGTTGCCATATTCTATAACCTCCTTCTTTTGTCCGGAGCGTCCGCAGCCCGCTCCTGTGCGGCGTCCGGACAACTCCGATATAATTATATCTGAAAAAAGCAAAAAGTCAAATTGAAACAGGGCGAAAGGTATGGTAGAATAGCGTCGAAAGAAAGCTGACGCAGGAGGCGGTCGAACATGGGCAACGTTATGGTCATCGGCATAGCAGGAGGCACAGGCAGCGGCAAGACTACCATCACCCGTAAGCTGGTGCAGCGCTTCGGGAGCGACGTATCCGTGATCTATCACGACAACTACTACAAGGCGCACCACGACATGAGCTACGAACAGCGCAGCAAGCTCAACTACGACCACCCGGACGCGTTCGACACTTATATGCTCATCGACGCTCTGCGCGAGCTGAAAAAGGGACACAGCGTCGTCTGCCCGGAGTATGACTACACCATCCACGACCGCTCGGACAGGACCGTGACCATCCAGCCCGCCAAGGTCGTCATCGTCGAGGGCATACTCATCTTCCAGAACCGCGAGCTGTGCCGCCAGATGGACGTGAAGATATTCGTGGACACGGACGCGGACGTGCGCATACTCCGCCGCATAACCCGCGACGTGCGCGACAGGGGCAGAAGCCTCGAGAGCGTCGTGAACCAGTATCTCACCACCGTCAAGCCCATGCACGAGATGTTCGTCGAGCCGAGCAAGCGCAACGCCGACATCATTATCCCCGAGGGCGGCCACAACAGCGTGGCGCTCGACATGATAATCGAGCGGGTCCGGTCGCATATCGAAAAGAATTGAAGGAAGAAAAGCATGGCTAAATTATACTTCAAATACGGCGCTATGGGTTCCTCCAAATCCGCTCAGGCGCTCATAACGCAGTTTAACTACGAGGAGCTGGGCATGACCGTCTGGCTCATAAAGCCCAGCGTCGACACTCGCGACGGGGCTGACATCATCCGCAGCCGCATAGGGCTCGAACGCACCGCGCAGATAATCACTCCCGAGCAGGATATCGTCGAGGAGTATAAAAGGGCCGGGAAGTGCGACGTCATCATCTCCGACGAGGCGCAGTTCTTCACCCCCGCGCAGATCGACCAGCTCCGCACGCTCGTGGACGAGGAGGATATCCCCGTGCTGTGCTTCGGCCTGCGGACGGACTTCCTGACGCACTTTTTCCCGGGCGCGCAGCGGCTCATGGAGCTTGCCGACTCCATCACGGAGATAAAGACGGTCTGCGCCTGCGGCCGCAAGGCCACGGTCAACGCCCGTATCGACGGCCGCGGCCATATCGTCACCGAGGGCAGCCAAATACTGCTCGGCGGCAACGACAGCTATATTGCAATGTGCCATAAATGCTGGCGCGCCGCCATACGGAAACAGGAGGAAAGAAATGGAGATTAAGGAAATACTTGCAAAATGCGATCACACCCTTCTTGCACAAACGGCTACCCCCGACGATATCCGCCGTATATGCGACGAAGGTATCGAATTCGGGACGGCTTCCGTCTGTATCCCGCCCTGCTATGTCGATCTCGCCGCGCGTTATTCGGGCGGGAGGATACCGATATGCACCGTTATCGGGTTTCCCAACGGCAATATGACAACCGCGGCGAAATGCTTTGAAACGCGCGACGCGGTCGCAAACGGCGCTTCGGAAATAGACATGGTTATAAATATAGGTATGCTGCGCGCCGGAAGAGTCGATTATGTACGCGATGAAATCGCCGCGGTGCGTGCCGAATGCCGCGGCAGGGTATTGAAGGTTATAATCGAGACCTGCCTGCTCACCGATGAAGAAAAGAAGCTCATGTGCTCCGTCGTAGCCCAGGGCGGCGCCGATTATATCAAGACCTCCACCGGGTTTTCGAAAGGCGGGGCGACAAAGGAGGATATCCGGCTTTTTGCCGAAAACGTTCCGGCAGGGCTTAAAATCAAGGCGGCGGGCGGGATATCCACACTTGCGGATGCCGAAGAGTTTATAAAGCTCGGCGCTTCGCGGCTGGGAACAAGCCGTATAGTAAAGCTTGCAAAGGAGCGGAGAGGGACTATATGATCGACGATAAATTCCTTTGCGAAGAAGCCGTCCGCGCTGCCGCAGCTGCTTATGCACCTTATTCCGGATATAAGGTCGGCGCGGCGCTGCTTTGCTCGGATGGGAGCGTTTATACCGGCTGCAATATCGAAAATGCCTCCTACTCGCCCACCGTATGTGCCGAACGGGTCGCGTTTTTCAAGGCGGTGAGCGACGGCAGGACATCCTTTTCCGCTATCGCCGTCGCGGGCGGAGAGGGCGGCAGTATTTCCGGGGTGTTCCCGCCCTGCGGAGTTTGCCGGCAGGTGATGGCGGAATTCTGCGATCCGAAGGAATTCAGGGTCCTGCTCGTTCATTCCGAAGGGTATGAGGAGCGCACGCTGGATATGCTGCTGCCCGACGGTTTTTCGGGCAGATATGTCCGTTAGCGACAAATTGTGGTAATATTGCACAAAAAACGCAAATGCACTTGATTTCCGTGCTGCGATATGCTAAAATGCCTACGGCAAACCTAATTTAATTTTTTTGGAGGAAACCCATGAAAAGATTTTTGGCACTTGCTCTTACAATGCTCCTCGCCCTCACCACGCTTTTCCTTGTTGCGTGCAACGGCGGCGACGAGAGCTCTGCACCCGCTCAGAGCGGAACGGCATCCGTGGAAGAATCCCGGAAAACCGGTGGAGATACCGAAGGCTACAAGGTCGCGATGATCACCGATTACGGCGACATAACCGACAAATCCTTCAACCAGACCACCTATGAAGCCTGCAAGGCTTTCTGCGAAGAAAACAACATTCCGTTCAGCTACTACAAGCCCGCCGGAAATAACACGAACGACCGTGTTGCCAGCGTTGAAAAGGCTGTTGATGACGGCTTCAATGTCCTCGTTATGCCGGGCTATGCTTTTGCCGGCACCATCGTCGAAACCGCTAAGGATTACCCCGATGTGAAGTTTATCGCGCTTGACGTTGCCGTCGGCGATATCCTTTCCGCTGCTCTCGGCGATGAGTATGACGGGACTCCCGAAAACTGGAATGTCAAGGAATACTATCATTCCGAAAACGTTTACTGCGCCATCTACCAGGAAGAGCTCTGCGGCTACATGGCAGGCTATGCTGCCGTCAAGCTCGGCTACACCAAGCTCGGCTTCCTCGACGATGGATGCGGGTCTCCCGGGGGGGGAGGGAACTCCCCGCCGTTGTCCGCTACGGCTACGGCTTTGTTCAGGGCGTTGACGCCGCTTCCAAGGAACTCAAAGTAAAGACCACCATGAACTACGCTTACGGCGGCAAGTTCGAAGGCGACCCCGATATCACCGCTGCCATGGATACATGGTATAACGGCGGCACCGAAATAGTATTCGCCTGCGGCGGCGGCATTTACACTTCTGCCTGCGAAGCTGCGAAGAAGGTCAACGGCAAGGTTATCGGCGTTGACGTCGACCAGAAGGACATCATCGACACTGCCTACGGTGCCGGTATGACCGTTACCTCCGCAATGAAGGGTCTTTACCCCGCAACCTATGATACCCTCAAGGATGTCATACTCAACAACAACTGGAAGGACTACTCCGGCAAGATCGAAACGCTCGGCCTTGTGAGCGAGGATGTCAGCAAGAACTATGTCCAGATTCCTTCGACCACACAGTTCAAAGACGGCAAGTTCACCATGGATGATTACAAAGCGCTTGTAAAGAAGATGCTCAACGGCGATATCAAGGTTTCCAACGATACCACGAAGCATCCCGACGTTACCGAAGTTGAAGTCAAATACTTCGATAGCATCAAATAATCGATAATCGGATTGTCCGTATGGGGGCAGGAGGTTCTCCTGCCCCTTTTTCGGAAATATCAGGCAAGGAGCGTGCACCTTATTTGGAACAGTATGCAATAGAGATGATCGGGATAACAAAACGGTTTCCGGGGATCATCGCCAACGACAATATAACCCTGCGCCTCAAAAAGGGCGAGATCCACGCTCTGCTGGGGGAAAACGGCGCGGGAAAATCCACGCTGATGAGCGTTCTTTTCGGGCTTTATCAGCCCGAGGAGGGGATTATTAAAAAGGACGGCAGGGAGGTAAAGATAACCAGCCCGAACGATGCGAACGCATTGGGGATCGGCATGGTGCACCAGCACTTCAAGCTTGTGGAATGCTTTACGGTTCTAGAAAATATCATTCTGGGCGACGAAACCTGCAAATTCGGATTTATCGAAAAAAAGCAATCGCGCGAACGCGTTATCGCTCTTTCGGATAAATACGGGCTTAGTATCGATCCGGATGCGCGTATCGAGGATATTACCGTCGGTATGCAGCAGCGTACCGAGATACTCAAAATGCTTTACCGTGATAACGAAATACTTATATTCGACGAGCCTACGGCGGTACTTACCCCGCAGGAAACCTCCGAACTTATGCAGATCATGCGCAATCTTGCGGCGGAAGGGAAGTCGATACTTTTCATTACGCACAAGCTCAACGAGATCATGGCGGTCTCCGACCGTTGCTCGGTGCTGCGCAAAGGAAAATACATAGGCACGGTAAATACATCCGAAACAAACATATCCGAGCTTTCCGAGATGATGGTCGGCAGAAACGTGAACTTTTCGGTCGACAAATCGCCTGCCGTGCCGGGCGATACGGTGCTTTCGGTGCGCGATCTTACCGTCGCCTCCAAGCGGCATAAGAAAAACGCCGTAAACGGTGTTTCGTTCGATGTGCACGCGGGCGAAATCGTCTGTATCGCAGGGATCGACGGCAACGGTCAGACCGAGCTTGTTTACGGCATAACCGGGCTTGAACCGGTGTCCGGCGGGCAGGTGAGCATCTGCGGGAAGGATATCACGCATTCCTCCATACGCCGCCGCGTGAAGAACGGCGTGGGGCATATCCCGGAGGACAGGCACAAGCATGGGCTCGTGCTGGATTATTCGCTTGAAAACAATATGGTGCTGCAGCGGTATTACGAACCGGAATTCTGCAACCCGTTGGGATTTATAAAAAAGAGAAACATCAGGAAATATACCGAACGCCTTATCGGCGAATATGATATACGTTCCGGTCAGGGCGCGATAACCTCCATGCGCAGTATGTCCGGCGGCAACCAGCAGAAGGCGATAGTCGCGCGGGAGATCGACCGCGATCCGAAGCTTCTTATCGCCGTGCAGCCTACGCGCGGGCTGGATGTCGGGGCGATAGAGCACGTTCACAGGCATATCGTGCAGTGCCGCGATTCCGGGAGCGCCGTGCTGCTTGTGAGCCTGGAGCTGGATGAAGTAATGGATGTCGCCGACAGGATCCTTGTCATGTACGAGGGCAAAATTGTCGGCGAATTCGGCGCGGGCGAAGTCACGGAAAATGAACTCGGGCTTTATATGTCCGGCGCGAAGAGAAGGGAGGCACACGAATGAGCTTCAAAAACAGTATTAAAGAAGCGCTGAAATCCTTTATCGCTTCGATCGTATGCATTCTTCTCGGGCTTCTGATCGGCTATGTTGCGCTTCTTATCATAGAGCCTTCGGGCGCAAAGGATGCGATAGTCGCCGTTGTAAAGAACTTCATGAACTATTCCAGGGAAGCAACACGGCTGAGGTACTTCGGCGATACGCTTGTCAAAACCGCTCCGCTTCTGCTTTGCTCGCTTTCCATACTGTTTTCCTACAAAGCCGGGCTTTTCAATATCGGTGCCGCGGGGCAATATGTCGCGGGGACGGTCGCCTGCCTGTATTCCGCGCTTAAATGGGGCTGGGGCTGGCTGCCGTGTATGCTTTTTGCGATTTTGTGCGGCGCGCTTGTCGGTGCGTTGTCCGGCGCGCTCAAAGCCTACTGCAACGTGAACGAGGTCATTTCGGGCATAATGCTCAACTGGATATTGCTTTATTCCGCTAATATGATACTCGAAAACGTCAAGGAAGTCGGAAGCCCGTACACCGTGGCGCTCAAAGCCAGGAACTCCGGCGCGATGCTGCCCTCTCTCGGGCTTGGAAAATACTTCAACAACAATAAGTATGTCACCATAGCGATACCGCTTGCCATCGTTGTTGCCGTTGCCGTTTGGGTCGTGCTCACGAAAACCAAATTCGGGTACGAGCTGAAAGCCACCGGCTTCAACAAAAACGCCGCAAAGTATTGCGGTATGGCGGAAAAGCGCAATATCGTGCTGACACTTGCCATCGGCGGCGCGCTTGCGGGCCTGGGCGCTTCGCTCTTTTATCAGACAGGCTACGAGCAATGGGAATGCACTGTCGGTACCGTTCCGGCAATGGGCTTCAACGGTATATCCGCCGCATTCCTAGGCGGTCTCAACCCGATCGGAGCGATATTCTCCTCCTTCTTCATTCAGCACATAACCATCGGCGGTTCTCATGTCGATCTCAATGTGTATTGCTCGCAGATATCCGAGCTTATCTCGGCGATAATCATTTATCTTTGCGGGTTTGTCATGTTCATGAAATACCTCATGGATAAAGGCACGCTCCGTATCGGCGAACGCTTCGGCAGAAAAAAGAAAGGAGGGGATGAATAATGTCCCTGCTCATACAGTATACTCTGCTCTTCTCCTCGGTACTTTTGCTTGTTGCGCTCGGCGGCTGCTTTTCCGAGCATTCCGGGGTCATCAACCTCGGCCTGGAGGGCATAATGGTTATCGGCGCACTGGGCGGCGCACTCACGATGCGCTATCTCCCGGAGGATACATCCTCCTTTGTCACCTTTGTTGCCGTTGCCGGCGCCAGCCTGCTTGCCGGTATGCTCTTTTCGGTACTGCTTGCTGTCCCGGCGATACACCTGCGTGCCGACCAGACGATTATCGGCACCGCGATGAATATGCTTGCCACCGCCTTTGCGACCGTGCTTGTAAAGGCGATAAACACCGCCGCGAATTCCGGCGATGTCTCCTCCGAAATATTCTACGGCCCCGCAAGGAGCAAGATGCTCATCACTATCGGCGGATTCGAATTCAACTGGTTTGTGGTGCTTTCGGTCGTCGTGCTTGCGGGCGCGTGGCTCGTGCTTTATAAAACGCGCTTTGGGCTTCGGCTCATGGCTTGCGGCGAATATCCGCAGGCTGCGGCATCCGTGGGTATCAGTGTTTATAAAATGCGCTGGGCAGGCGTGCTGATCTCCGGCGCGCTGGGCGGCTTGGGCGGTATCGCCTATATCACCTGCAGCGTAAGCCGCTGGAAGTTCGAAAACGGTGTTGCCGGGTTCGGATTCCTTGCGCTTGCCGTTATGATATTCGGTCAGTGGAAGCCGCTTTATATCGGCGCCGCCACATTGCTGTACGGTATGCTTCGCGCGCTTTCGAACGTGTATTCTGGCTTCAGTCTGCTCGAATCGCTCCACCTTCCCGGCGGCGTGTATAATATGCTTCCCTATATCATTTCCATTGTCGTTCTCGCGTTTACGTCAAAACGCTCCCGCGCGCCGAAGTCGGAAGGCATTCCGTACGATAAGAGTATGCGCTGAAAGGGCGGCAAAGCGATGGAAAATGTCCTGCTTATCGGGATCGCCGGCGGCAGCGGCAGCGGGAAAACGACACTCGCGCGCCGAATTGTGGAAAATTTCGGCGACGATGTCACCGTGATACGTCATGATAATTATTACAAACGTCACGATGAACTCCCGTTCGAAAAGCGCTGCTGCCTTAATTATGACGAACCCGGCGCGTTCGACACCGAATTGCTTATCGGCGATCTGAAAGCGCTCCGGTCCGGTGCCGCGGTGGAATGCCCGGTATATGATTTTGCCGATCATAACCGTTCGGATAAAACACTTCATATCGAACCGAAGCGCGTTATAATCGTCGAAGGAATACTTATCTTTGCCGACGAACGTCTTTCGGAGCTTTTCGATATCCGCATATTTGTGGATACCGATCCGGATGTCCGCATTCTTCGCCGCGCCCTGCGCGATGTGAAGGAACGCGGAAGGAGCCTTGATTCGGTCGTGACACAGTATCTCGCGACAGTCAAGCCGATGCATGAACGCTATGTCGAACCTTCCAAGAAGCGCGCCGATATTATTGTTCCGGAAGGCGGTCATAACCGCGTTGCGACGGAAATGATAGTCGAGCGCATACGCCGGCAGCTTAATAAATGCTGAGATTTGCGCGGGCTGTAACGCTATGTTTGCAGCCCGCGGCTTTTTTGCTATTTACAAAGCCTGTGCGGTGTGGTAAAATAGCGTCGTGACCAGGCGAAGGAGGCAAGAAAATGAAAAACCGCGATGAAGAAAATCGGTTTTCCGAGGAAAATACATCCGGCGCGGCAATGCGCAGGACAGTCTTTATCTTTGCTCTGTGTATAACCGCGATAATCCTGCTTTCGCGCATAGATGCGATAAAATCCGCCGTCGGGTGGCTTTTCGGGATACTTTCCCCCATCCTTATCGGCGTTGTGCTTGCATATATCATCAACCCGGTGTACGTCTGGGTGGAAAAGCTTTTTCTCAAAGACTTTGCGAAATGCAAAAGGATGAGCAATAAGTGGAGGCTTCGCCTTTCCCACGGGCTCGGCGTTGCGCTTTCGGTATCGTTTATGCTTGCGGTTATCGCTCTGCTGCTGTTTCTGATAATCCCCGAGCTGCTCGAAAGCCTCGAAAAGCTCATAAAGCTCACCCCTTCGATAATAGACAACGCTTCCGAATGGCTCAATGCACAAAAGGATTCGGATAATATATTCATGCGGAACCTTTCGGATATCGTCGCACAGGCGCTTGCCAGTATATCCGATTGGCTCAAAAACAAGGCGGCGGATGCTTTGGGCAGCGTGATAAGCAGTGTTTATTCGGTTGTAATGTTTATCTTCGATTTTCTTATTGCCATACTCGTGTGCATATACGCACTGCTTGAAAAGAAGCAGTTTATCGCACAGAGCAAAAAAATGCTTTTTGCGCTTTACAACCCGGAAAAAGCCAATTACATACTCAGCGCCGCCCGTTACGGCAACCATATCTTCGGGCGGATCGTCTCCGGCAAGATACTCACATCGGCAATGATCGGTGTCGTAACCTATATTTTCATGCTTATCATGAAAATGCCGTATGCTCTGCTTTCGAGCGCCGTTGTCGCCGTTACGAACGTTATCCCGTTTTTCGGCCCGTTTATCGGCGGTATACCCACCTGCTTTATAATCATGCTTAATGATGTTCGCCAGGGTATAATATACGGCGTATTCTGCATTGTGATCCAGCAGATCGAGGGTAACGTCATATCCCCGAAGATAGCCGAGGAAAAAACCGGCGTTTCGCAGTTCTGGGTCACTTTCGCGCTTATATCCTGCGGCGGTATCTTCGGGCTGATGGGAATGCTGTTTTCGGTTCCCGCCTTAGCGGTGCTCTTCTATTGCATCCGAATTGCCGTGGAGCGCAGGCTGCGCGAAAAGGGCTTGCCGATTCCCAGCGCGGAATATCTGAATGTCGATGCCTACGATACCGAAACCGAAAGCTTTGTTCTCCACCCGGATTCGGAACAGCTCCCTGCGGAAAAAGCTCCGGAGGAGAATGCCCCCGGCTCCGGCTACGGCACCGATAAGACCGAATAACAAAAAAAAATACAGG
>USHI01000039.1 GCA_900554405.1 uncultured Eubacteriales bacterium
ATAAACCCCTATACAGCACAAAAAAAGGAGCCGCTCGGCTCCTTTTTACATTATAATATTCCGTTTTCGGGATCATTCCACGGTTTCGACCTTGATAAGGTTCGTGTTGCCGGATTTGCCGTTGATCATGCCGCCGGTGATTATAACGTTATCGCCGGGGTGCAGGTCGAGCGCTTTTTTTGCGGTGCGGAGCGCGTGGTAAAACAGCACGTCGGTGGAATCGAACCGTTCGCTGAGCACCGGTGTCACGCCCCAGGAAAGCGCGAGCTTATACCAGGTGCGCTTGCTTGTCGCCATTCCTATAATATCCGTCGGCGCGCGGAACCGCGATACCATGCGCACCGTCATGCCGGAAATAGAGGTGACGACGATCGCCTTTGCATTTATGTCGATCGCCATGCCGGCGGTCGCGTGGGATATCGCATCCACAAGGTTCTTTATCTTGAATTCGCTTGTGCGGAAGCGCTTGGCATAATTGATGTGCTTTTCGGTCTCGCAGATGATTTCGGACATCACGGCGACGGTTTCCACCGGGTATTTGCCCGCGGCGGATTCACCCGAAAGCATGACGGCGCTCGAGCCGTCGTACACCGCATTGGCGACATCGGATATTTCCGCGCGGGTGGGGCGGGGGTTCTTGATCATGGATTCGAGCATTTCCGTCGCGGTAATAACCCGCTTGCCCAGCAGGCGGCATTTGGTGATAAGGTATTTTTGCAGCGCGGGAAGCTCGGTAAAGGGGACTTCGACACCGAGATCGCCTCTGCCGATCATGATCCCGTCACATTCGGCGCAAATTTCCTCGATATTGTCTACGCCGGTGCGGTTTTCTATCTTGGCGATAATGCTTATATCCTCGCCGCCGTTTTCGCGCAGAAACGCCTTTATATCAAGTATATCCTGCCTGCACGAAACAAACGAAGCGGCGATAAAATCCACGCCGTTCTGTATCCCGAACAGCAGGTCGCTTTTGTCCTGCTCGCTCAGATAAACCGATTTCAGTACCTTTCCGGGGAAGCTCATGCTTTTTCTGTCGGAAAGCTCACCGCCGATAATGCAGCGGCATTTGATATCCGTTTCGGTCTTGCCGATAACCTCAAAGCTGACAAGCCCGTTGTTTACAAGTATCCTGTCGCCGATATCAAGATCATTCGCAAGCCCCTTGTAGCTCACGCTTACGCGTGTCGCGTCGCCCTCGATATCCGCCGTTGTGAAGGTGAATTCGGCGCCGTCGTCGATATGCACCTTCCCGCCGGCAAAGGTCTTTATGCGGTATTCGGGGCCCTTTGTGTCCAGCATTATCGCGATCGGAAGCCCAAGCTCCTCACGCACGCTTTTTATCAGCTCGAGCTTTTCGAGATGTTCGGCATGGCTCCCGTGTGAAAAGTTCAGCCGCGCGACATTCATGCCAGCCCTGCACATATCCGTAAGAACGCTTTTGCTGCTGCTTGCGGGTCCGATAGTGCACACTATCTTTGTTTTACGCATATTTATCCCTTGCCTTCCTCTGCATGACATTCAAATTACAATTACTCCTATTGTATCACATATATACTTTTCGGGCAATGAATATAACGCCGTATTTACTGCCGCTTCGCGCCCGCAAGCCGTGCATTTTATACAAACACAGCGGCGGTTTTCGGTGAAAAATGCCGAAAAAAAGCGGGCTTTTCCGCAAAGCCCGCTTTGTGCTTATTTTATATGTTTATGGAATAATTACCGCCGTAAAAGACCTGTTCGAGCCACTTGAACGACCATTCCACCCACCTTGCGACATAGGGTATGTTGTAGGGGAGAGTAGCTCCGTCCGGTGTCGTTTCGGCGTTCGCGCGGGAAAGCCCGTGTTCGCCCATCGGGAAAATATGCAGCTCGCAGCCGATGCCCTTATCGGTGAGTGCGCGTGCAAACGCAAGCGAATTTGCAACCGGAACGCAGGTGTCCGGTGCAGTGTGCCAGATAAAGCAGGGGCAGGTGCGTTCGTCGACGTGCATGTCGAGGTTGGCGCGGGCGTTCAGCTCCGGCGTACGGTCGGTGCCGAGCAGGGTATCAAATGTAAACTTGTTCGTGGGGACGTTGTTTGTGACGACGGCATAACCGAGTATTGCAGCATTCGGACGGAAAAGCGAGCTTTCCATGCCGAGAATTTCGCTTATATCGCTTCTGTGCCAGCAGGTGGCAATGTAACCAGCAAGATGCCCGCCGGCGGAAAAGCCGATAACGGCGATACGGTGCGGATCGATATTATATTCCGCCGCGTGGGTGCGTACATACGCCACGGCGGCTGCGGCATCGTAAAGCGGGTGATCGATCTTTGCCCGTTCGCCCACGGTATAGCGCAGAATGAAGCAGTTGTAGCCTTCTGCGAAATAGGCGCTTGCTATCGGTTCCGCCTCGCGGTCGGAGGTGAACCAATAGCCTCCGCCGGGGAAAACTATCATGGCGGGGCGTGCGCCCTTTGTGATCTCCGGCGATGCTGCGTGGAGCATGGTTTGGAGCGTTACTTCGAGCGCGCCGTCGTATATCTCTTTTTCATAAAGCCGAATTTTCTGCATTTTTCCTTTTCTCCGTATAGCTTTTTATAGCCGCCGCGATAACGGCAAGCGCCGAAATATATATGACCGTGTCGCCGAGCGTACAGTAAAGCGTTTTGCCCCGTATCGGGGTGATATCGGCGTAAAGCGTGCATTCGGCAAGCGGTTCGGTTTGGGCGGTTATCCTTCCGTGCGGGTCGATCACCGCCGAGATGCCGGTATTTGCCGCGCGAACGACATATTTTCCGCTTTCGATCGCACGGAGCTGCGAATGCCGCAGGTGGGTATAAATACCTACGCTGTCGTTGAACCAGCTGTCGTTAGTGACAACGGCGATAAGCTCCGCCCCCGCAGAGGTGCCCGCGCGTGTGAACTGCGGGAATATCGAATCGAAGCACACGGCCGGTGCGATATCACACAGCGGGGTCGAGATATTCTGTGCCCCGGCGCCCTCGCAAAGCTCGTAACGGCTGTTGTTGAATTCGGCGACAAAGGGGAACATTCTGCCGAGAATGTCGGCATAGGGGATAAATTCCCCGAAGGGCACAAGGTGGTGCTTGTCGTAACAGCCGCTTAGCCCGCCGCCCGGAGTAACGGCAATAACGGAATTGTATTCGCTGCTCGAATCGTAGCGGATCACCCCGGCGACGATCGTCACCCCGTATTGCGTGCATATTTCGGAAAAAGCCGAATGCAGCCGACCGCCCTCTTTGAATTCAACCGGAATTGCCGTTTCGGGTATGAAGATCACGGAAGCGCCGTTTCCCGCCGCCGAAACGGCTTGGGAAATGTATCTTTCGAAAATTTTATCGCGTTCGCCGGATGCCCATTTTTCGTTGGAAAGCACATTGCCCTGCAACGCGGCGACACGCGTTTCGCCGCCCGATGCGCCGGTCGGCAGAAAGTACAAAACCGACCCGCATATAAGGTTGAATGCGATTATCGCCGCACCGGCAGCCGCGTATGCACCCCCTCGGTTTCCCGCCGCAAGCACAAAGCAGGCTGCGGCGGAGGCGGTAACAAAGGTAATGAAATACCTTCCGAGCAGGGAAGCGGTGGCGATATACGGCAGGAATCCCGTCATCGAAACCGCAGCTCCGCCCCATGGGAAGGCAAGCGTTCCGACAGAAGTTATCCATTCGGCGATAACCGCCGCCGCGCCGAAGCCGAGAAACCGCAGCTTACTTCCGCAAAAAGGCAGGTATGCAAGAAATGCCGTCGATTGCAATGCCGCGTGAAACAGCGGTATCAGCAGGCAGGAGCATACCAGCACAAAAACCGCCTGCACCTGCGTAAAACCGAAGCGTGTATAAGGGTACAGCTCCGAAAGAAAGGAATAAAGCGGCAGATAAAGCGCAAGAAAATAAACGAACGTGCAGATCCAGATATGCCCGGCTCCGCGCTTTTTTTCGATCGCGTAAAACAGCAGCCCCAGCGATATCGGGGTGAATATCCATGCCTGCTCCGCAAAATAAGGCAGAGCGGCAGCAAGCCCCGCAGCCGCGCAGATCGGCACGGGGTGCGAGGCAAGCTTTTTTATCGCAGAGCTATTCAAGGCTTTCGGCCATCCGCATGACCGATTCCGCCGCGGTGCGGAAGGCATCGAACGGCGTTTCGAAGATGTATTTGTGTTTGAGCGTTTCCGCCGCGAGCGATGCAAGCCCGGTGAAGTCCATCAGGTGCGGTTCGATGGTGAGTATCACTTTGCCGGTTCTGTCCGCATTGACGGCGGCAAGCGTTTCGGCAAGATGCGCGACCCCGCACCCGGGAGGGACAATGGTGCCCTCCTCGTCGGCATCCTTAATATGAAAATATTCTATGTAATCCTTGAGCATCGGGTAGCCCTTGGCGGCATCGAGCCGGCAGAAGGCAAAATTGCCGGGGTCGAGCACGGCTTTGAGCCTGCCGCCGAAGTGCGAAAGCAGTTCCAGCTCGCGCTCGGGCCTTTCGCCGTATATATCCTTTTCGTTTTCGTGGCAAAGCGTGAATCCGCGCGCCTCCGCAAGCGCAAGCATTCTGCCCACCGCTTCAAAGGCGCCTGCACGGAATTCATCGCCGCTCATACCGTCGGCAGGGTAAAAGCTGAACACGCGCAGCCTTTTGCAGCCGAGCATATCGCCGATATCCATTATCCGTTCCAAAAGCTTTTCGTGGGCTTCCATATCGCCGTCCAGCTTTATTTTGCCGATCGGCGTGCCGAGCGCGGAAATGCCTATGCCCGCGTTTTCGAGCTTGTGCTTTACGGCTTCGACCTCGCCGTCCGTGAGCTCGGTGAAGCTTTTTCCGTCCACCCCGCGAAGCTCGATCATGCCGACCCCGAGCTTTTGAAGCCCGGAAAGCTGCTCGTCGAAATTCGGGCTTATCTCATCGGCAAAAGCCGAAAAAACAAACTGTGCCATAAAAAATCTCCTTTTCTGTGCGATCAATCAACGCCGACGGGCTTGCCTTCGATAAAATACCCGCGGTAGGTCCTGCCTGTGGTGAAGGTGTATATTGCTTCCTCGCCGTGCACCCACTGCCCGCGTTCATCGGTGATAAAGCTGCCGTCGGCATCCGTCATGCGTGTGTCCATGAGGTTGTTGCGGAAGGTGCCGTTATAGCGTTCGCCGTTGGGAAATATGTAAATGCCCTTTTCGCCGTCGCGCATATCGTTTTTGAAGTAGCCCTCGTAACGGCCGCCGTTGTCGTAGACCATTATTCCGTAGCCGTTTTTCAGATCGTCGCTGAAATCGCCCTCGTATACCGCGCCGGATGCCCAGGTGTATTTCCCTCTGCCGGAGCGGACATCGTTTTCGTAATAGCCCTCATAGGCGTTTCCGTTCGAATAGGTAAACACGCCGTAGCCGTTCTTCATGGAATCGAGCAGCGAGCCGGAATACACATCCCCGTTGGCATAGGTGTATTTGCCGCTCCCCGTGATGGCATCGTTTTTGAAATCGCCCTCGTAAACATCGCCGGTGGCGGAAAATGTCATCGTTCCGCGGCCCTCGCGGCAGCCGCCGGAGATATCGCCGACATAAACATCGCCGTTTTGATATTTGATCGTGCGGTTGTAAAAATCCAGTTCGGCTTCCGCGCCGTTCTGATACCGTATGGTACCGCTGACGGGCTGGCCGTTTTTCGATTCCCCGATAAACTTCGCGCCGTTTGCCAGCGTGTTATAGCGGTATCCGCGCATTAGTACGACGGCAAACGTCGCCGCGGCAAGCGCCAGTGCTGCGCAGAGTATGATGAGTATCGGGTTTATCTTACGTTTTTTGTTCACTGTCGTGCATCCTTCCCGAACAGCTGCGAGAGCATATTCGATACGGCATCAAGTACTTCGGGGAAAATATATGTGAAGGCGAGCGTGCAAAGCGCCGCAACGGCGATCAGCAGCAGCACGGAAAGGAGCCCGGCGCCCTTTTCGCGGTATTTAACCTTGGCAAGCCCGAGCCGTTCCGGTGCGATATAATATTTCCCCCCGCCGGCATCGGCTACCATGCGGGTAAATTCGCCCTTGCGCCCGAGAGCGGCGCGCAGCAGCGGATTGCTCTTTACCCCGAGCTCCTTCATCGTGAGCGCGCTTTCCGGCGATGTTGCATCCACCGCAAGCAGCGCCCTGACAAAGCCGCCCAAAAAACGGTTGCTGCAATAAACGGCAACGGCGGCGACGGCAAAGCCGATCATCAGAAGCCACAGTATTGTCTGTATGTTATTGTCCATGCCAGCTCCTTTTCGCTGAGTGGGGCGGAGCGGTGCCGCCCGGGCTTATTTGCCGAGATATTCCTTCCCGCCCATGTAGGGGCGAAGCACCTCTGCGATATCCACGCTTCCGTCGGCGTGGAGATGGTTTTCGAGATAAGCGATAAGCATTCTGGGCGGCGCCACAACGGTGTTGTTGAGCGTGTGGGGCAGATATGTGCGCCCGTCCGCGCCCTTCACGCGCATTTTGAGCCTGCGTGCCTGCGCATCGCCGAGATTGGAGCAGGAGCAGACCTCGAAATACTTCTGCTGCCTGGGGGACCATGCCTCGATATCGCAGGATTTTACTTTGAGATCCGCAAGATCGCCGGAGCAGCATTCAAGCTGGCGAACGGGTACATCCATGCTGCGGAAGAGCTCCACGGACATTTTCCACATTTTTTCGTACCATTCCATGGAATCCTCCGGGCGGCACACGACTATCATTTCCTGCTTTTCGAACTGGTGGATGCGGTAAACACCGCGTTCCTCGATCCCGTGCGCGCCCTTTTCCTTGCGGAAGCAGGGGGAATAGCTCGTGAGTGTCTGCGGGAGCTTTTCTTCCGGGATAATCTGATCTATGAATCTGCCGATCATGGAATGCTCGGATGTGCCGATAAGGTAAAGATCCTCGCCCTCGATCTTGTACATCATGGAATCCATGTCGTTCTGGCTCATGACGCCTTCGACGACATTGCCGTGGATCATGAAGGGAGGGATGCAGTAGGTGAAGCCCTTGTTGATCATGAAATCGCGCGCGTATGCAAGCACGGCGGAATGCAGCCGTGCGACATCGCCGAGCAGGTAATAAAAGCCGTTGCCCGAAACGCGCCCTGCGGCATCCATGTCTATGCCGTTGAACTTCGCCATTATTTCGGTGTGGTAGGGGATCTCGAAATCCGGCACCTTCGGTTCGCCGAAGCGTTCGACTTCCACATTAAAGGAATCATCCCTGCCGATGGGAACGGAAGGGTCGATAATGTTCGGGATGCGCATCATTATGGCGTTGATCTTCTCGACAACTTCCTTTTCCTCTGCGGAAAGCGCATCGATTCTGCCGCCTTCTTCTGCGATACGGCGCTTTATTTCCTCCGCCTCGTCGCGTTTGCCGCTTGCCATAAGCCCGCCGATCTGCTTGGATGCCTTATTCCTTTCGGCGCGCAGCGCTTCGACTTCGACTTTGATCTCGCGGTTGCGCCTGTCGAGCGCGATGACTTCGTCGACAAGCGGGAGCTTGTCATTCTGGAACTTCTTTTTGATGTTTTCCTTTACTGCCTCGGGGTTTTCGCGTAAAAACCTGATATCGATCATTTTATTATCTCCGTAAATTAAATTTCGTTATTGAAAAAATCGCTTCCGCAAAGCTTTTTGATAAGTACTTCGAGATCCTCCGGCGAGGAATACGCAAGCTTCAAAACGCCGCTTCCGCCGCTTTTGCGGGAAAGTGTCGCCTTTCTGCCGAGAATATCGCTCATTTCACGTTCAATCCTGCCGTAATACTGATCACCGACAATATCTCGTTTTTCGCGGCTGCCCGCACCGGAAAGCAGGTTTTTCACAAGCGATTCCGTCTGGCGTACAGAAAGCCCGCCGCGGATGACCCTTTCCGCCGTCGCGGCGGTAAATTCGGCGCCGTATGCCGAGGCAAGCGGGATAAGAGCCCTTGCGTGGCCGTAGGAAAGCGTTCCGGATTCGACCTCCTTCAGCACGATCTCCGGCAATTTGAGCAGCCGGAGTATATTTGCGACCGCCGCGCGGGATTTGCCGACTCTTTCCGCCGCCTCCTCCTGCGTGAGCCCGAAGCGCTCCATAAGATCGCGGTATCCGCGTGCTTCCTCGGCGGGGTTCAGGTTTTCGCGCTGGAGATTTTCGATCAGCGAAAGCTCTGTTGCGCTTTCGTCGCCGATATCCTTGATAATGGCGGGTATTTCGTTCAGCCCGGCTATCTTGGAGGCTCTCCACCGCCGTTCCCCGGCGATTATCTCGTAATACCCGTTTTCCTTACGGCGCACGGCGATCGGCTGCAATATCCCGTGCCGCTTTATGGAATCGGCAAGCTCGATAAGAGCTTCTTCGTCAAAACTCTTTCGCGCCTGAGCGCGGTTGGGTTCTATGTCCGAAAGCTTTAATACGGTTATGCCGCCGTGTTCCTTTTCTTCTATCGCGTTGTCGGTGAGCAGGGCTTCAAGCCCGCGCCCCAAACCTTTTTTTGCCATTGTTTATACCTCGCATCGGTCGATAAGTTCTTTTGTGACCGCGGCAAATGCCGCCGCGCCCTTGCCGTTACGGTCGTAATCGGTTATCGCAAGCCCGTGGCTGGGGGCTTCGCTGATCTTTACGCTGCGCGGGATCGGAGTGCGGAATATCTTCCCGGCGAAAAAGCGCTTGATCTCCTCCAATACGGCAATTGTCAGGTTGAGTCTGCCGTCGTACATATTTATCAGCACACCCAAAAGCTCGATATCCGGGTTGTAAAGCCGTTTGATCTGCTTTATCGTCACGGTGAGCTGCGAAAGCCCTTCCAGCGAATAATATTCGCACAGCACCGGGATAACGACATATTTCGTGGCGGTGAATGCGTTTATCGTGAGCAGCCCCAGCGAGGGCGGACAGTCTATGATTATGTAATCGTAATCCGCGGCGACCCCGGATACGGCGCTTTTCAGGCGGTTTTCGCGGTCGGATGCATCCACAAGCTCTATTTCCGCGCCGACAAGGTCTATGCTTGAGGGGATCACATCCAGCCCCTTTACGGAGGAACGCATTATAAGCTCGCGGCAGTTCTTTCTGCCGATAAGCAGATCGTAAACACTGCCGGAAACGCTTTTTTTATGTATGCCGACACCGCTTGTGGCATTGCCCTGCGGGTCGAGGTCGATAAAAAGTACCTTCCTCCCGCTGCGCGCAAGGCAGGCGGCGATATTGACGGCGCAGGTCGTCTTTCCCACCCCGCCCTTCTGGTTGGCGAAGCATATTGTTCTGGCTGTCCCCATTTGCTTACCGCTCCGTTGATTTCTTTATTATATCACAGTATACCAAATTACCGCAAAAAGTCAAGAAGCAATACGATGAAACAAATAAAATATCGGATTTCGGGGAATTACCTATTGACAAAGTCGGAAAAAGGCTTTATAATACCACCACAGAGGTAGGTAAATAGTAAAGGAGAGATGAAAATGACCGTATATGCGGACAATGCCGCCACGATGAAGATATCAAAACGCGCGCTTGCGGCTTATAACGAATGCGCCGAAACGACATATGCCAATCCTTCAAGCCTCCATTCCGAGGGGCAGCGTGCAGCCGAAAGGCTCCTGCGCGAGAGGGAACGTATCGCCGCTATACTGGGCGCGGAGCCCGCGGGGATATACTTTACCTCCGGCGGGACGGAATCGGATAACATCGCCCTGCGCACCGGGGCATATCTCGGTGCCAAAAAGGGCAAAAAGCATATAATCAGCACCGCATTCGAACATCATGCCGTGCTGCATACCCTGCGCGAGCTCGAAAAGGAAGGCTTTTCGGTGGAATATCTTGATGTCGGCGCGGGCGGCAGAGTCACCGCGCAGCAGGTCGCTTCGGCGATAACGCCGGACACCTGCCTTGTCAGCATCATGTTTGCCAACAACGAGATCGGCACCGTTATGCCGATCTCCGAAATAGGCGCAGCCTGCCGCGAAGCGGGCGTTCTGTTCCATACGGATGCCGTGCAGGCGGCGGGTCATCTGCCCATAAACATCGGGGAAATGAATATCGATATGCTTTCGCTTTCGGCACACAAGTTCCACGGTCCAAAGGGTATCGGCGTTCTCTATTGCCGCAAGGGTATATCTCTTCTCGGTCTTATGCAGGGCGGCGCGCAGGAGCGCAACAAGCGTCCCGGCACAGAGAATGTTCCGGCAATAGCAGGCATGGCTGCGGCACTTAAAAAAGCTTGTGCCGATATTGAAAAAAATGCGGCATATGTCAGTGCGCTCAGAGATAAAATCATTGACGCAATTTTGCCGAATGTTAAACGCTGCAGGCTCAATGGCGGCAGAGAAAACAGACTCCCCGGCAATATCAGCTTTTGCTTTGAGGGGATTGAAGGCGAATCGCTTCTGCTTTATCTTGACCTCAAGGGCATTTGCGGTTCATCGGGTTCCGCCTGCACATCGGGCTCGCTTGACCCGAGCCATGTTCTTTTGGCTCTCGGCTTGCC